>JBJTSG010000001.1:0-6521 GCA_046076505.1 Erythrobacter sp.
CGCGTCAGCGGATAAAGCCGGGTGCCGGCGCCACCCGCGAGAATGACCCCGCGCCTGTTCGTCTCAGCTGGCATTTGAGAATACCCCCTCCAAATTCTCGGGACGCCGGCCGCTCCCGAGGCGCTGCATCGCAGCACCGACCGAATGGGTCAATGGGAGAGCCCGGGGTTTTCTCGAGCCGCGCGAGCGCGGGGTTCACTGAGTACCGCCTCGGACCAAGTATCCCGGCAATTCCCTCAGCGCGTCGCCCGGTCCTCAAGCCCGGGCGGTTCGGGCGGGTAAGCGATCTCCCTTTCCAGTGCAAGTCGCAAAGATCCCCTGCGACCCGCTCCAAGCCACCATCACCCGGCTGCGCAATGCCGACCCGGCGGCGGAGCGGCTCGCCGGGCCGGTGGCTAAAGCGTGCGGATGATGCCGGAAAAATCGGTCGCGGCGTTGTCTGCGGCGAAGGCTTCGTAGATAGCCTTGGCGTGCGCGCCAAGGGCGACCGTCGCGCCGGCGCCCTCGGCGGCCTCGATCGCGAGCTTCAGGTCCTTGAGCATCAGCCCCGCGGCGAATCCGCCCTGGTAACCGTTGTCGGCCGGCGTCACCGGGCCGACACCGGGGACGGGGCAGTAGGAGGTCATCGACCAGCACTGGCCCGATGAGACGCTCGAAATGTCGTAGAACGTCTGCGCGTCGAGCCCCAGCTTCTGCGCCATGGCGAAGGCCTCGCAGGTGCCGATCATGTGGATCGCGAGCAGCATGTTGTTGCAGATCTTGGCCGCCTGACCCGTGCCCGGCTGCCCTGCATGGATCACCGCCTTGCCCATCGCGGCGAGGATCGGCTGAGCGCGGGCGAAGGCTTCGTCGCTGCCGCCGACCATGAAAGTGAGCGTGCCTCCGTTCGCTGCCGCAATGCCGCCGGAGACAGGAGCGTCGACCATCTGGTAGCCATGCGCCTCGGTCACAGAGATCACCTCGCGCGCGGTGGCGACGTCGATGGTCGAGCAATCGAGCAGTATCGCGCCTTCGGGAGCATGGCCGATCACGTCATCCCAATAGACCTGTTTGACGATCGCGCCGTTGGGCAGCATCGTGACGACCGCCTCGGCCCCCGCGCAGGCTTCCTTCGCCGTGGGGAAGGTGCTGCACCCCGCCCCGCGTGCGGCGGCGAGCGCGGCTTCGCTGAGATCGAAGGCCTGGACGTGGTGCCCTGCCTTGACGAGGTTCGCGGCCATCCCGCCGCCCATGTTGCCGAGGCCGATGAAGGCGATCTTCATTATCCGTTTCCCTCCCGTGTGAGGCTTAGCGCCCCTTCCACTGCCCTTCGCGCTTCTCGATGAAGGCGGCCATGCCTTCCGCCTTGTCCTCGGACGCGGCGAGGATCTGGAAGATGCGGCGCTCGACGATAAGCCCTTGGTCGAGGGTCGTCTCGAAGGCGGCGTTGACCATCTCCTTGTTGGCGATGGTCGCCATCGGCGGCATGGCGGCGATGGTCGCGGCGGTCTTGAGCGTCTCGGCGAGCAGCTCCTCGTGCGGCACCACGCGCGCGACGAGATTGCTGCGCTCGGCTTCCTCCGCGCCCATCATCCGGCCGGTGAGGCACATTTCCATCGACTTCGACTTGCCGATCGCGCGGGTCAGCCGCTGGCTGCCGCCCATGCCCGGGGCAACGCCAAGCTTGATTTCGGGCTGGCCGAACTTGGCCTTGTCCGACGCGATGATGAAGTCCGCCATCATCGCAAGCTCGCACCCGCCGCCCAGCGCGAAGCCGTTGACCGCGGCGATCCAGGGCTTGCGGGTCTTGCGCACGATCTCGGAGGTCCAGGGGGCGAAGAAGTCGTCGAGGTAGAAGTCCGCTGCCGGCTTGTCGGCCATCTCCTTGATGTCCGCGCCGGCGGCGAAGGCCTTGTCGCCGCTGCCGGTGAGGATCGCGCAGAGCTGCGAGCCGTCGGACTGGTAGGCGGCGAAGGCGTCGATCAGTTCGGCGAGCACTTGCGAGTTGAGGGCATTGAGGGCCTGCGGGCGGTTCAGGGTGATGAGCGTGACGCCCTTCGTGCCCCTTGCGTCGGTTTCGACGAGGATGGTTTCGTAGGTGGCCATTGTTCTCCTCTCGTCGCCCCTGCGAAGGCAGGGGCCTATCTGACGTTGCAGCTATGCGCGCTGGCGTAGCGGGAATCTCGCCCTCGCGGGAATGACGGATTAGTTAGGGAGCGGCGTCCACTCCTCGCCCGCGGGCAAGGGCGCGAAGATCGTGTCGAGCAGGTCGTCGGTGACCTCCTCGGGGGTCGCGGGGTTCCACTTGGGGTCGCCGGTCTTGTCAACAATCACCGCACGCACGCCTTCGGCAAAGTCCGGGCGGGTGAGCACGCGCGACGCGATGCGGTATTCCATGCGCATGTTGTCGGCGAAGTCGGTGAGTGCCGCGCTCTCGGCCAGCTGGCGCAGCGCCACCTTGCAGGTCTGCGGGCTCTTGGTGCCGAGCGTGTCGCGTTCGGTCGCGGCCCAGTTGTCGCCGGTTTCGGCGGCGGCCTCGAGGCTGGCGAGGATGTCCTCGTAGCGGTCGGAGGCAAAATGCTTGGCGATGAGGGCGGCATTCGCCTCGATCCGCGCCTTGGGCGGCGTGCCGACCGGCTCGGCGAGGATGCCCGCGATACGTTCGGGACGGTCATGGATGCGGGCCTTGATGTCCTCGAGCATGTCGTGCGGCACGTAATGGGTCGCGAGCCCCGTCCACAGGCATTCGGCCCCATCGAGCCGCGCGCCGGTGAGCGCGAGGAACTGCCCCAGGCGCTGCCCGAGGCGGGACAGGTACCAGCCGCCGCCCACGTCGGGAAACAGGCCTATGCCGGTCTCGGGCATGGCGAAGCGGGTGTTCTCGGTCGCTACACGGTACTTCGCGGGCTGCGAGATGCCGACGCCCCCGCCCATAGTGATGCCGTCCATGAAGGCGACGATCGGCTTGGCGTAGCTGAACATCTGATGGTTCAACTGGTATTCGTCGTGGAAGAACCTCCGCCCGGACTCCCCGCCATCGTTCAGCGCCGAATCCCTGAGGAAGGCGATATCGCCGCCCGCGCAGAAGCCGCGGCCCTCGGCATGGTCAAGGATCACCGCCTTGATGGCATCATCCGCCGCCCACTCGGTCAGAGCCGCGCTCATCGCGTGGCACATCGGCAGCGTCAGCGCATGGATCGCCTTGGGGCGGTTCAAGCTGATGTGCCCGATCGGGCCATTGGTGCGGATCAGGACGTCATCTGTCATCTGCTTTTCCTTGTCGCCGCGCTCACTGGCGCAGCAGGTCCCGGCCCACGACCATGCGCATCACCTGGTTGGTGCCCTCGAGGATCGAGTGGACGCGCAGGTCACGCCAGAAGCGCTCGATGGGGTAGTCCTGGAGATAGCCATAGCCGCCGAACAGCTGGAGCGCACGATCCACGATCGCCGAGCCGTTGTCGGTCGCGAGGCGCTTGGCCATGGCCGAAAAGCGCGTCTTGTCGGGCGCGTTGTCGGTGACCTTGGCGGCGGCGAGGTAGAGCAGCGCGCGCGCTGCCTCGAGATCGGTCGCCATGTCGGCGAGCATGAACTGGGTGTTCTGGAAATCGGCGACCGCCTGCCCGAACTGCTTGCGGTCCTTGGTGTAGGCGATCGCCTCGTCCAGGCAGCGCTGCGCACCGCCGAGCGAGCAGGCGCCGATGTTGAGCCGCCCGCCGTCGAGCCCCATCATCGCGATGCGGAAGCCCTCGCCCTCGCCGCCGACGAGGTTCTCCACCGGCACCCGCACGTCTTCGAGGATCAGCTGCGCAGTCGGCTGCGAGTGCCAGCCGAGCTTCTTCTCCTGCGCGCCGAAGCTGACGCCCGGCATGTCCTTCTCGATCACCATGCAGGAGATGCCCTTGGGGCCGTCCTCGCCGGTGCGGACCATCGCGACGTAGATTTCGTTCGCCCCCGCGCCCGAGATGAACTGCTTGGTGCCGTTGAGGACGTAATGGTCGCCGTCCCGCCGCGCCGAAGTGCGCAGCGCTGCCGCGTCCGAACCGCTGGAAGGCTCGGTCAGGCAATAGCTCGCGATCTTTTCCATCGTCACGAGGCTGGGGAGGTACTTTGCCTTGACCGTCTCCCCGCCGAAGCGGTCGATCATCCACGAGGCCATGTTGTGGATCGAGATGAAGGCGCTGGTCGAGGGGCAGCCATAGGCCATCGCCTCCATGATCAGCGCCGCCTCGAGGCGCCCGAGGCCGATCCCGCCCGATTCTTCCGAGACGTAGATCGCCCCGAAGCCCAGCTCCGCGCTGCGCTGGATCACCTCGCGCGGGAAGATGTGCTTCTCGTCCCATTCCGCGGCGTGGGGCGTGATGTTGTCGGCGGTGAAGCGACGGGCGACCTCCTGGATCGCGAGCTGGTCTTCGGTGAGCTGGAACTGTCCGGTCATGGCGGGTCCTCTAGCGACCTTGCGTGCAGCGGAAAAGGGCGCGCGAACCGCCCTGCCGACCGATTTTTGCTAGGCGGGCCCGGTCGGGGCAAATCCGCGCCGAGATTGGCTGCGTATCTGCGAAGGTGACAAGCAAGATGCCCACCCTGATTGGCGTCTACAATGCCGACGGCGGCGTGCTGAACGCGCTGGCCGACATGGTGCACAAGATCGTGTCACCGGTGAGCTACCCATGCTCGCTCTGCGCCCTCACTTACGGACCATTCGCGATGCGTTCGGCGTGGCGCGGATGGCTGGAGCGGCTCGGTATGCCGGTCCTGTTCCTCTACCGCGACGAGTTCCGCAAGACGCTCGACACGCGCGACCTGCCGCTGCCGGTGGTGCTGCTCGGCGCCGGTGCGGGCCCGCCGCCGGTGCTGGTGAGCGCCGCCGAACTCGCCGCCCTGCCCGACCTTGCAGCGCTGATCGCGCTGCTCGAAGCCCGTCTGGCGGGCGTCAGGCGCTGACCCGCTCGAGCCGGCAGGCGTCGGCCTTGCCGGCTTCGGCGGCGGCAGCGAAGCGTGCAGCATCTGGCGCGAGGCGGCGGATCAGGATCACGCCCTTGGCGGTGGGGCTGACGATCGCCCCCGCCTCGGGCGTGCTGCCGGGCGGGAGCAGGCGGACGCTGACCGCGCGCCCGATCCCGCGCAGGGTCGCGAAGTTGTCGGTCTGGGCGTCGAAGAACGCGAGCGACTGGTAATCGGGCCACTGCCCCATGGTCACAGCTAGCCGCGTCCCGCCCTGCCCGAGGTCATAGCGGCACAGCGCATAGTAGAGATCGGGCGAGGAGCGCACCACCTGCTGGCTCGTCGGCGTGACCCGCTGCGGGCGGGTGAAGGCATGAAGCGAAACGCCCCGCTCGGCCAGCGCGTCCATCGCGCGGGCCATGATCACGTTCGGCGCGTAGTGCAGCGTCAGCGCGTGCGCCGCGGCCGCGGTGACGAGCAGCACGGCCAGAGGTCCGATCCAGCGCCTCATGCCCCGCCCTCGCATGACAGGCGCGCGATGCGCGGTGGATCGAGCGCGGCGCTCGGGTTCGCGAGCAGTTCGGGCGTCGGCATGTAGAGCCGCAGGGTGAGGTCGAAGCTGCCGGCCGCGCGGCTCGAGATCCAAGCCTCGCTGTTAGCTGGCCGGCGCGCGGCGATGATCGCCGACCACCTGCCCTTGCCCATCCGCTCGGCATCGATAGAAAGCGCGCCGTCGGTGTTGGCCGGGAGCATGCTCTCGCCGTCGTAGAGCGTCACCGACCACCAGCCCGCCGGCATGGCGCCACCCGAGAGGCGATAGGTGCAGCGCTCGCGCAGCCGCTCGCCCTGGTCGTCCCGGGCACGGGTGAAGTAGACCGCCTCGGTCTTCGCCAGCGCCAGCAGGCCGTGGCGGGCAACGCGCGCGCGGGTGTAGGGGTCGGCGGCCCGCGAGCCCACCGCGAAGTCGCTCCGCCAGCCGCCCACGTCGACGTCGCCGAACGCCATGTTGCGTCCGGGCGGCCAGAGGCCCGCCATGTAGAGCGCGCTGCCGAGGCCGAGTGCACAGCCCCCCAGCACCGCGACGATATAGACGAGAGCGCGCCGCATCAGCAGGGGATCACCGCCTCGGCCTCGATCTCGACCTTCCATTCGGGGCGGCACAGCCAGGCGACACCCGCCATCGTCGCGGCGGGCTTGGCCTCGCCGAAGAAGCGGGCATGCACGGCGCCGACCGCGTCCTGGTCGGCCGGATCGGTGAGCAGCATCCGGGTCCGCACCACGTCCGCCGCGCTCCCGCCCATCGCCTCGATGGCGGAGACGATGATCGTGCACACCCGCGCGGCCTGCTCGGCCGCCCCGCCCGGCGTGGTCGAACCGTCGGGCTCGACCGGCCCGGTGCCGGCGACGATGATACGATTGCCCTCCCGCACTGCGCGGGCGAAGCCGAAGGTCGCTTCGTAAGGCGATCCGGAGGTAGTGCGGGTGCGGGAACTCATCCGCAGGTGACGCCGGTGATCTTCATGTTTTCGTCGTAGCGCACGTTCACCCGGTCCTGACGGTAGTCCATCGTCCACGCGCCGCCCGGCGGCCCCCACCGCAGG
>JBJTSG010000002.1:0-5008 GCA_046076505.1 Erythrobacter sp.
TTCTGGCTGCTGGTGTTCTTCGGCCTTACCTTCGTCGTCGTCGGCCTCGGCATGGTGCCGAAGATCCTCGGCACGGTGGAGATGCGCGACAACCAGATCGCCGGTGACCTCGCCGCGGCCCAGGCCGCGCGCGATGCTGCCACGGCCGAGGAAGAGGCGTGGCGGACCCGTGAGAACGCCAACCGCGCCGCGGCGCAAGGCGTGATCGGCGAAGCCAAGGCCAAGGCGGCCGCCGCCAGCGCCGCCAAGCTCGCCGAGGCGCAAGGGCGGCTCGACGCTCGTCTCGCCGAGGCGGAAGCCGCGATCGCGGCTGCGCGCAACAGCGCGATGGCCGAACTCGAAAGCGTCGCCGCCGAGGCGGCGCGTGCGATCGTCGCCCGCGTTGCCGGGGCCGACGTCGAACCCGCTGCCGCCGAGGCCGCGGTCAAGGAGGTGATGGCGCATGGCTGATATCGTGACCCTGCTCGCTGCCGCCGGTGCCGAAGCGGCCCATGCCGAGCCCAGCGTGCTCGGCATCGATTCCTACCAGTGGGTCGCGCTCGCGATGACCGTGCTGCTCGGGGTCTTCCTGTGGAAGAAGGTGCCGGGCGTGATCACCGGTGGGCTCGATGCCAAGATCGCCGCGATCCGCGCGGCGCTCGACGAAGCCAAGACGCTGCGCGCCGAGGCCGAGGCCCTGCGCGCCGAATACGCCGCGAAGATCGCCAGCGCCGAGAAGGACGCTGAGGCGATGCTCGCGAGTGCCCGCGAGGAAGCGGGTGCGATCCTCGCCAAGGCCGAGGCCGACAGCGAGGTCATGGTCGCCCGCCGGCAGCGCATGGCCGAGGACAAGATCGCCGCCGCCGAGCGCGCTGCGGTTGCCGAGGTCAAGGCCCGCGCGGTCACCGCCGCCGCCGCTGCCTCGCGCAAGCTGATCGCGCAGGCGCATGACGGTGCGGCCGACAGGAAGCTCGCCGACGAGGTCATCGCCTCGCTCTAGGCGCACCAGTTCATCCGGTTACGGAGAGTGGGGCGGTCCAGGGGGCCGCCCTTTTTCTTGTGTGCTCCGCCCAGCGCGCCGGTAGGGCGGATGGGCGGGCGCCATGAAACAGATGATGCGCGTGGCAGCTTCTTCTTCTTTTCGAAGGAGACTGCCCTCATGAGCCTCACCGCCTGCGCCATCAACTGCTCGCTGGCCCCTTCCGGCCAGCGCGAGAGCTCGACCGACGCGATGATCGCGGTGCTGTGCGAGGCCTTCGCCCAGCACGACGTGACGGTGGGCAAACCGATCCGCATCGCCGACCACGATGTGAAGCCCGGTGTCACCTCGGACGAGGGCGACGGCGATGCCTGGCCGACGATCCGCGAGCAGATCCTCGCCGCCGACATCCTCGTCTTCGGCACGCCGATCTGGATGGGGCAGGCCAGCTCGGTCGCCAAGCGCGTGCTCGAGCGCATGGACGCCTTTCTCTCAGAGACCGACGACGAGGGCCGGATGCCGAGTTATGGCAAGGTCGCGGTGGCGGCGATCGTCGGCAACGAGGACGGAGCGCACTGGGCGAGCTCGCAGCTGTTCCAGTCGCTCAACGACACGGGCTGACGATCCCCGCAGTCGCCGCCTGCTACTGGGTCGGCGAGGCGATGCAGAGCACCGACTTCAAGGACCTGGTGCAGCGCCCCGAAAAGGTCACCAAGACGGCGAAGATGATGGCGAGCAACGCGGCGCACCTGGGGAGGCTCCTCAAGGATGCGCCCTATCCGGGCTGAAACACGACCTTGCCGACGAGTTGGCGGCGCGCCATCGCCTCGAAGCCCTCGCGCCATTGCGCGAGGGGGAGGACGCGATCGATAGCGGGGGCGATGGTTCCAGCTTCGGCGAGCCGCCTGATCGCGCGCTGGATGGCGCGTCCGCGGTCGGGGAAGCGGCGGGCGTATTCCCCAGCGCGCAGGCCGACGACGGAGAAGCCCTTGATAAGCGGGATGTTGGTGGAGATCTCCGCGATGCGACCCGACGTGAAGCCGACCACCATGAGCTTGCCCCCGAAGGCGACGCAGCGGGTAGATTCGTCGAAGACGTCGCCGCCGACGGGATCGAAGACGATGTCGGCGAGCCGGCCGCCGGTCAGCTCCGCCACCTGCTCGCGGTAGCGGCCTTGCGCGATCAGGACGGCCTCGGGGCGGGCGAGGGCGGCGATGCGCTCCGCCTTGTCCGGGCTGCCGGTGGTGGCGATCACTCGTGCGCCAAGGGCGCGGGCGAGGTCGCAGGCGGCAAGGCCAACCCCGCCGCTCGCACCGTGGATCAGAACCCAGTCGCCTTCCTGCATCTGGCCGATCTCGACGAGCCCGGTGAAGGCGGTCGCGTAGGCCGCACCCATCGCAGCTGCGGCCGCGAACTCCATGGTCAAGGGCATGGGCGAGAGCTTGTCGGCGGGGACGCTCGCCAGTTCCGCGAAGGCGCCGGTCTTGTTGCCGCCCATGACCCGGTCGCCGGGCGCGAAGCCGCTGTCCGGGTCCGCCTCCAGAACCTCGCCGGCGAATTCGAGGCCGCTGGTGAAGGGCACCTCGGGCTTGAACTGGTATTCCCCGCGCGTCATCAGCAGATCGGGGAAGTTGAGCGAGGCGGCGCGCACGCGGA
This sequence comes from Erythrobacter sp., assembly GCA_046076505.1. Classification (GTDB taxonomy): domain Bacteria; phylum Pseudomonadota; class Alphaproteobacteria; order Sphingomonadales; family Sphingomonadaceae; genus Erythrobacter. The sequence continues at coordinate 2,615 of JBJTSG010000002.1, forward strand.
CCATCACCTGGCCGGGGGCACGGACGGGGGACGGCACGTCAGCGAGCGTCACGCCGGACAGGTCGTCCGTAAGCCTCTCGACCCTGAGGGCCCGCATCGTCCTAGAAATTGTCCTTGGCCGTCCTGAGCGCGGCGAAGGTCTCGTGCGGGGCACTGCCCCCCCAGCGCGCGATCATCGCCGGATCGTCGGCGCGCAGGAAGGGGTTGGTGGCGAGCTCGCGGGCAAGGGTGGTCGGCACCGTCGGCTCCTGCCTCTCGCGCTTGGCGGCGATCTCGGCGGCATAGTCACGGAGCGCGGCGTTGTCGGGATCGGCATGCAGCGCGAACTTTGCGTTGGAGGCCGTGTATTCGTGCGCACAGTAGAGCAGCGTCTCCGGCGGCAGGGCCTTGATGCGGCTGAGGCTCGCCCAGAACTGCTTCGCCTCCCCCTCGAACATCCGCCCGCAGCCCAGCGCGAAGACCGCGTCGCCGACGAAGGCGATGCCGGCCTCGGCGAAATGGAAGGCGATGTGGCCGTTGGTGTGGCCCGAGACGTCGATCACCCGCGCGCGCACCGCGCCGATGGTGACGACATCGTCATGGACGACGATGCGGTCGACCGGGAACTTGCCCTCGACTTCGGCGGGGCCAAGGATGGTGCAGCCGGTCGCCTCCTGGATCATCGCGTTGCCGCCAGCGTGGTCGGGGTGCCAGTGGGTGTTCCAGATCTGGGTGATACGCCAGCCTTTGAGCTCGGCCTGGAGCAGGTATTCCTTGCCGTCGGGGGTGTCGATCGCGATCGTCTCGTGGCTGTCGGTATCGTGGACGAGGTAGCCGTAGTTGTCGCTGAGACAGGGGAACTGGTGAACGTGGATCATGCGTGCCAGCCTACAGGGCGGGAGCGCAAAGGAAAAGGCCCGCCTGCGCAAGGCAAGCGGGCCCTTTTCTCTTGTCCTACCGCTTCGCTGCTTGAGGACGGGGTTCGACACCTCAGGTGTCGCAAGGCCGAATGGCCGCCCGCAGGTGCCCCGTAGCGAAGCGGAGGGAACAGCGCCGAGGACGCTCCCGCGGATGCGGGAGCGTCATTAGGCTCAGTCGCTGCCCTTCTTGAGGGCGGCGCCGAGGATGTCGCCGAGCGAAGCGCCCGAATCCGACGAGCCGAACTGCGCCACGGCTTCCTTCTCTTCGGCGATCTGACGCGCCTTGATCGAGAAGTTCGGCTTCTTCGAACGATCGAAGCCGATCACCATCGCATCGACCTTGCTGCCGACCTGGAAGCGGTCCGGACGCTGTTCGTCGCGGTCGCGGCCGAGGTCGCTGCGCTTGATGAAGCCGGTCGCGCCGTCTTCGCCGACCTGCACCTCGAGGCCGCCGTCGCGCACTTCGAGAACGGTGACGGTGACGGTCTGGTTCTTGCGCAGCGAGCCCGCGGTCGAGGCGCCTTCAGCCGAGGGCGCGCCCTTTTCGAGCTGCTTCATGCCGAGGCTGATGCGCTCCTTCTCCACATCGACGTCCAGCACGACGGCCTTGACCATCTCGCCCTTGCGGTGGAGCGCCAGCGCGTCCTCGCCCGAGATGCCCCAGGCGATGTCCGACATGTGCACCATGCCATCGACGTCGCCGTCGAGGCCGACGAACAGGCCGAACTCGGTCGCGTTCTTGACTTCGCCTTCGACGACGCTGCCCACCGGGTGCTTCTCGGCGAATTCGTCCCACGGATTGCGCTGGGCCTGCTTGAGGCCGAGGCTGATGCGGCGCTTGTCGCTGTCGACCTCAAGCACCATCACTTCGACTTCCTGCGAAGTGCTGACGATCTTGCCCGGGTGGACGTTCTTCTTGGTCCAGCTCATTTCGCTGACGTGGACAAGGCCCTCGATCCCGGCTTCCAGCTCCACGAAGGCGCCGTATTCGGTGATGTTGGTGACCTGGCCCGTCAGCTTCATGCCGACCGGGTACTTGGCGGCCACGCCATCCCACGGATCGCTTTCAAGCTGCTTCATGCCAAGGCTGATGCGCTGCGTTTCGGCGTTGATGCGCACGATCTGCACGGTCACGGTGTCGCCGATGGCGATCACTTCGCTCGGGTGGTTGACGCGCTTGTAGCTCATGTCGGTGACATGGAGCAGGCCGTCGATGCCGCCGAGGTCCACGAAGGCGCCGTAATCGGTGATGTTCTTGACCACGCCGTCGATGATCTGGCCTTCGACCAGGTCATTGATGAGCTCGCTGCGCTGTTCGGCGCGGGTCTCTTCGAGCACCGCACGACGCGAGACGACGATGTTGCCGCGACGACGGTCCATCTTGAGGATCTGGAAGGGCTGCGGCACGTCCATCAGCGGGGTGACGTCGCGCACCGGGCGGATGTCGACCTGCGAGCCGGGGAGGAAGGCAACGGCGCCGTCGAGGTCGACGGTG
>JBJTSG010000003.1:0-9362 GCA_046076505.1 Erythrobacter sp.
GAAGGCCGGGGCACAGTGCCTCATGGTGCAGCGCGTGCCGCTCTGAGTCCCGGCCTTCGCCGGGATGACGACGGTTGGCAACGAACAACCTGCTCGCGAGAATGGGCGCGAGCGCATCGTGATCCCGCAAGCAGCGCGGCAGCTTTGCCTCGCTCCCGAACAATGCCTGCCATTCAGCAAGCGACCCCATTGTTGCCATAAGCTACATATTATATCGAACAGAAGGCATAGTTCGTAAGTTTGAAGGAATTATGTCACGAGAAAGCAAAGGATGGTGGTAACGAAGGGCGACACCAAGGTACGCGCTTTTCATTCTTCTCGTGAGCATCGTCCTTGGGCGATTGTTTTGGCAAGCCGTGCTCTGAGGCCATGAACTGATTTATGTTAGAGTGGTGCAAATAATTGCCCCCGGCTCCCGCGCAGTGCTTGCAATCTAGCGGACATTCGCCTTACCACCCACATGCAGTTATTCGGTCGCATCCAGCCAAATTCCAAAAGCTGCCGCTACCCCCGCCCCCCTGAATTCTGGCGCCCTCGTTCCTGCACGGCGGCACGGCGGGCTTCGACCTCCTCGGGGGCGACTGCGGCGTTGGCGGCGCTGGAGCGCTCCGCTTCGAGCGCCAGGCCATCGCCGAAGCTTTGCGCATAGCCATCGTCGATCAGGCGCTTGTAATTCGCGAGGAAGGCGGGGTCGATGCCTGCCATGTCGGCGGCGAGCTTGCGGGCGAGGGGGAGCAGATCCCCGGGCGCGACCACGTGGTTGACGAGGCCCCAGGCTTGGGCCGTCTGCGCATCCAGAAAGTTGCCGGTGAAGGCGAGCTCCTTGGCCCGCGAAATGCCGATCATGCGCGAGAGCTTCTGCGACAGGCCCCAGCCCGGCATGATCCCGACCCGCGCGTGGGTATCGGCGAAGCGGGCGTTGGTGCTCGCGACCAGCACGTCGCAGGCGAGCGCGACCTCGAAGCCGCCGGTGATCGCCACGCCATTGATCGCCCCGATCACGGGCTTGCGGCACAGCTCGATCGCCTTGACCGGGTTGTCGGCCGGGTCGGTGGCGTTGGCACTGCCCAAAGCGCCTTCCTCGCTGCCGAGTTCCTTTAGGTCGAGCCCGGCGGTGAAGGCCCGTGTCCCAGCCCCGGTGAGGATCACGGCGCGCACGGCATCATCGGCGTCGACCGCGCGCATCACCTCGGCGAGGCGCTTGCGGAGCGCGCGGTTGAGGGCGTTCATCGCCTGCGGACGGTTGAGGGTCACGGTGGCGATGCCATCGGCCACCTCGCACAGGATCACGTCGTCGCTCATCACAATCTCCAGTCGATGGTGCCCCGCCCGTTCGCTTCGAGGAACGCATTGGTCTGGCTGAAGGGCCGCGAGCCGAAGAAACCGTTGTGGGCCGAGAGGGGGCTCGGGTGAGCCGAGGTCAGGACGCGGTGGTGCCCTGCGCGGCCGAGCGCGGGGATCCGGCTCGCCTTCTTCTTCGCATGGGAGCCCCAGAGGATGAACACCGTCGGCTCCTCCCGCGCCGCGACCGCCGCCACGGCGGCGTCGGTGATCGCGTCCCAGCCGCGCCCGGCGTGGCTCCCCGCCTGCCCGTCCTCGACCGTCAGCGTGTTGTTGAGCAGCAGCACCCCCTGCCGCGCCCATGGCGTGAGATCGCCGGACGCCGCGCGCGGCAGGCCGATGTCGCTCTCCAGCTCCTTGAAGATGTTGACCAGCGAGGGCGGGGGCCTGACCCCGGCCCGCACCGAGAAGGCGAGCCCGTGCGCCTGTCCCGGCCCGTGGTAGGGATCCTGCCCAAGGATCACGCAGCGCACGCTTTCAAGCGGGGTCAGCGCCAGCGCCGCGAGCCGCATGCCCCGCGGCGGGTGGATGAGCTTGCCCGCCGCCTCCTCGGCCTTGAGCCAGCCGCCGAGCCGCCGCGCCTCGGGCGTCGCGCAGGCCGGCGCCAGCACCGCGCGCCAGCTCTCGGGGATCGTCTCGGACACGCACAGCCTCCGTTCGCCTCGAGCGCAGTCGAGAGGCCTCGCGCCGGTGTCTCGACTGCGCTCGAGGCGAACGGATAGGGGACTGCCGCAAGCCGGGCCACCGCCCCCTTCCCCTCTTTCCCCAATGCGCGTAGGGCTTTTGGCCATGGCAGTGCATTTCCACGAAGAAGACCTTCCCGCAGGCGTGCTCACCGGCAGCGGCGCGATCGCGGTCGATACCGAGACCATGGGCCTCATCACCACGCGCGACCGGCTGTGCGTCGTCCAGCTCTCGGACGGCACCGGCACCGAGCACCTCGTGCGTTTCAACCCGGGCAGTTCCTACGACGCGCCGAACCTCAAGGCAGTGCTCGGCGACCCCTCGCGCGAGAAGATCTACCACTTTGCCCGCTTCGATCTCGCCGCGATCCACCACTATCTGGGCGTCATGGCGGGGCCGGTGTTCTGCACCAAGATCGCCTCCAAGCTGGTGCGCACCTACACCGACCGGCACGGGCTCAAGAACCTCGTCGAGGAGCTTCTGGGCGAGAGCATCTCCAAGCAGCAGCAGAGCTCCGACTGGGGCGGTCCGGTGATCAACGATGCGCAGCGCGACTACGCCGCCAGCGACGTGCGCTACCTTCACCGCCTGCGCGACGAGCTGACCTTGCGGCTGGAACGCGAGGGGCGCACCGCAATCGCCCAGGCCTGCTTCGCCTTCCTGCCGACCCGCGCGCTGCTCGACGTCGCCGGCTGGGCCGAGCACGACATCTTCAGCCACATGTAAGGACGGCTCCGGCCCGGACCCCCGCATCATGACGGCCCATCAGCCCAGCATCGAGACGAGCCCGTTGGAGACGGAGGGGGCGAGCGCGCTGCGCAGCCGCCGCCGGCACGCCGCGGCGCCGGGCGGCGGGCACGACCGGCTGGTGCGCTTCCTTGCCCGCGCGCTGCCGATGGGCGTCGGCATCATCGCCGCGCTGATGATCATCACCCCCTTCAGCCAGCGCGGCGAGGTGAGCTTCCTGCTCGACCGCAACAAGGTCGCCCAGATCGACGAGCGCCTGTCGGTCGACAAGGCGATGTATCGCGGGCGCGACAACGAGGGGCGGCCCTTCTCACTGCTCGCCGGGGAGGCGGTGCAACGCTCCAGCCTCGAGGGGCTGGTGCGGATGCGCGATCTCGTCGCGCAGATCCTGCTCACCGAGGGCCCCGCCCGGCTCGCCGCCGGGGGCGGGGTCTACGACATCCGTTCCGAGGTGGTCGCGGTCGACGGGCCGGTCGAGCTCACCGCGTCCGACGGCTACGCGATGACCGCGCGCGGCGTGTCGGTGGACTTGAAGGCACAGACCATGAAGGGCGACAACGGGGTCGAGGGCGAGGTGCCCTCGGGCGCCTTTTCCGCCGACACCTTGCGCGCCGACCTTGCCGCGCGCACCCTGACGCTCGAGGGCAACGCCCATTTCACGATGATCCCCGGCCAGTTGAGGATGCCGCGACGATGACACCTTCCCACCGGTCCCGACTGCCGCTCGGCCGCCTCGCGCTGATCTGGAGCGCCGGCGGCTTTGCGCTGACCCTCGCCCTGGCGGGCGGCATGAACCTCGCAGCGCAAGGCATCGCCAAGCACGATTCGCGCGCGCCCGTCACCTACGATGCGGGCAAGTTCGTGCTCGACGACCGCGCCAACCGGGCAATCTTCAGCGGCGGGGTGATCGTCAACCAGGCCGACCTCAGGATGCAGTCCGACCGCGTGCTGGTCGACTTCTCCGACGGCGGGCAGCTCGAGATCCAGCGCATCACCGCGACCGGCGGCGTCGTCGTCACCCGCGGCGACGAACGCGCGACCGGGGACAACGCGGTCTATGATCTCAATCGCCGGATCATCACGATGGCCGGAAACGTGCGCCTGCGCCGCGGGACCGACAACCTCAACGGCGGGCGCCTGACGATCGACCTCGACAGCGGGGTCTCGACGGTCGACGGCGCCGCCTCGGGCGGCAGCGCGGCGGCGCCGGGCTCGCCCGCGGGCCGCGGCCGGGTGACGGGCAGCTTCAACGTGCCCCAGCGCGACAGGAAGACCGACTGACCTAGAACGCGTTCTCGTGCGTCAGCACGCGCACGGTGCGCAGCATGATGCCGATGTCGCGCAGCAGCGACCACCCGGCGATGTATTCGAGGTCGGACTGCAGGCGGTCGATGAGGTCCTTCTCGACCTCGGTCGCGCCGCGATGGCCGCGCACCTGCGCGAGGCCCGTGAGGCCCGGCTTCAGGCAGTGCCGCTGCCAGTAGGTGCGGTCGACCTCCCAGAACAGCTTGTCGTTCGCGCGGCTGCCGACCGCGTGGGGACGCGGGCCGACGATCGACATGTCGCCCTTCAGCACGTTGAGGAGCTGCGGCAACTCGTCGATGCTGGTGCGGCGGATGAAGGACCCGATGCGGGTGATGCGGTCATCGTCGCGGCCCGTCGAGCGGGTGCCCACGTGGTCGAGCTTCTCCGCGCGCATCGAGCGGAACTTGAACATTGCGAAGAACTGGTTGCCGCGCCCCAGCCGCGGCTGCACGAACAGCACCGGCCCGCCGTCCTCGAGCTTGATCAGCAGCGCGACGAGCGCGAGCAGCGGCGACAGCACCAGCAGGGCCGTGCCGGCCACCGCAAGGTCGAAGAGCCGCTTCACGATGCGGTCGCGCAGGCCCAGCGGCCCGGTCGAGACGACCAGCGTGGTGCGATCGAGCGCATCGTAGCGGTGCACCCCGACCGCACCCAGCTCGTGCGCGGGCTCGCTGACAATCTCGCCATAGACCCCTGCGGACTTCAGCAGGAACGCCCAGTCGGCGCGGCGCGCCCGCGGGCAGCTGACCACCACCTGGTCCTGGTTGCGCAGCAGCTTGCCGAGGCGGTCGAGCATGAAGGGATCGTGGCTCGAGGGGTCGAGGCCGAACTCGATCGATCCGATCCGGTCGGCGCCATGGAAGGGAAAGTCCTGCCCCCCATCGTCGATCACCAGCCGGTTGACGACGCGCCCGCGCCAGCGATTGGCGATCACCATCGCGGCGATGCGGCGCACCGACAGCAGGCTGAGAGCGCTGAACAGGAGGCCGAGCGTCACCACCACGCGCGAGAATTCCTCGTTCGACTTGGCGTAGAAGGCGACGAAATTGAACAGGCCGGCCGAGATCACCAGCGCCACCAGCGCCTTTCGCGCGGCGAAGGTCCAGTCGGCCAGCGCCGCGACGCTGTAGGAGCCGTTGTAGAGGGCGATGGTGAAGAAGATCGGCAGGATCCCCTGGGCCGCGATCATCGCGCGGGCCTCACCCCAGCGGCCCTCCCACAGGAGGGAGGCGAGGGCGAAGCTGATGATGAACAGCGCGCCGTCCATGAGCATCGTCAGAATGTGGGCGCGCAGGCGGCGACGCTCGAGCGACGGCGTCAGCCGGCCGTCAACGGTCTCGCGCCTTGCGGCGTCGAGCATGTCCAGTGTTGCCCGGTTCATGTGTGCCCCCCAATAGGCACGACTTGTTAAATATCAGCGATACCGGGCAAATTGGCACATTCCGAGGCAAAACTCGTGACAATTCGTGCACGACTCGTCGTGCGTCAGCCTCGCCTCGCGGCAAATCGTCCTATTTCGGACAGTTCCTGGGCGAGCAGCAGCTCCGCCGCCTGGCTGTTCGACAGCAGGTTTCGGTGCAGTGCAGCAAGCCGCGGGATCAGCCGGTCGAGCCGCGATTCGCGTGCGCCGCGGGCGGCGGGCAGCATCCAGCGTTCGAACTGCTGGGTGATCGCGCGCTCCTCGCGGAAGAAGATGCCGAGCTGCATCTTCTCGCCCGGATTGATCGAGGGGATCCGCCCGCCCGCGCCGATCTTCGCGGCGATCTGGGCCAGCTGCGCAGCGCGACGCTCCAACGCGAGCGCGACGCCGACGGGATTGAGGCCCAGTTCGCGCATCCGCCGGATCTCGGCCCCGAGCTTGCCGGTCTCGCCGCCGAGCACCGCGTTGACGAGCGGGGCAAAGCCGTCCTCCTCGGTCGCCGCGCCGATCGCGGCATGATCCTCGGGGCTCGCGTTGCGCGGCGCTTGGCGGTCGGCGCCGACGTAGAGCGCGAGCTTGTCGACCTCGGACTGGGCGAGGCGCACGTCGAGCCCCGCGGCGCGCGCGATGCGCTCGGCCAGGTCGCCGCCGAGCCGCAGCCCGGCCGCGTCGGCCATGCCGCGCACCGCCTGCGCCACGGTGGAAAGGTCGGGCGGGTGGAACATCGCGACCAGCGCATCCTTGCGCTTTTCGAGCAGCTTGGCGGTGCGCGACTTGTCGGTGGCGCTGGTGGCGACGACGAACACCGGGGCGGCCTCCCCTGCGCCGGCCTCGGCGGTCTCGATCAGGAATTGCAGCGCATCATGCGCCTCGTCGCCGCTGGCGCGCACCCAGATGTGGCGCTTGTCACCGAACAGGGAGGAGGAGCGCGCCTCGTCGCCGAGCAGGGCGGGATCGCGGCGCAGGTCGGCGCCCGCCAGCTCGACCCGCTCGCCCGGATCGGGAAGCGCGGCGGCAAGGCGCGCGGCGGCAGCGCTCGCCCCGGCCTCGTCGGGGCCGCAGAAGAAGAAGATCCGGCATTGGAGCGCGCCCGCCGGAAAGCCGCGGACGAAGTCGCTGTTCTTGGCCTTCACGGCTTGGCCGTCGCCCCGGCGCGCAAGGTCAGGGCGACCTGCGTCGCCATGCGGTCGGCGACGTCGAGGGCGAGGTTCTCCAGCGCCTTCTGCTCGGCGGCGATGGTCGCGTATTCGCTGGAGACGACGTCGATCCCCGCGTCCGAACCCGCGGTCGCATCGAGCAGGATCGATCCGGTCGCGAGGTCGACGAGCTGGTAGCGGGCGCGCAGGATGCGCCTTTCGCGGCTGATGGTGTCGTCGTTGAGGACGCCCAGCGCCTCGAGCGAATCGTCGAGGCGCACGTCGAGCCGGTAGCGCGCGGTCGCCTTGCCCGCCGCCCTGAACCGCGCCTCGAGCGCGTTCCTGAGCAGCCACCCGCCGCGCCCCTGGATCACCGGGATGTCGACCGCCGCGAGCCCCTGCGCGACCGGGGCACCCGCCCCGCCGACATACATCGGCGATAGGCCGCATGCCGAAAGGGCCAGCGAGGCCGCGAGGAGGAGGAAGATGTGGCGCATCAGGTGACGATATTCACCAATCGGTCGGGCACCACAATCACCTTGCGGATCGCTGCGCCATTGATCGACCGCTGGAGGTTGGCGGACGACATGGCGAGCGCCTCGAGATCCTCCCTGGAGGCCCCCTTGGGCGCAGTGAGCGTGTCGCGCAGCTTGCCCATGTGCTGGATCGCGATGGTGACCTCATCGTCGACGAGGAGTGCGGGGTCGACTTCGGGCCAAGGCGCGTCGGCGATCAGGGTGTCGTTGCCCATCGCCGCCCAGGCCTCTTCGGCAAGGTGCGGCATCATGGGCGCGACCAGATGCACCAGCGCCTTGATCGCCGCCGAACGGCTGGCCGAAGGCGCCGCCTTCTCGACCGCGCCGGTCAGCTCGTAGATGCGCGCGACCGCCTTGTTGAAGCCCAATGCCTCGATGTCCGCGGCGACGGCGGCGATGGTCTGGTGGGTCTTGCGATCGAGCGGCTTGTCTTCACCCGTTGCAGCGGCGTCATGGGCCGAGAACAGCCGCCACAGCCGCTGGACGAAGCGGGCGCAGCCCTCGATGCCCGCATCCGACCACGGCAGGTCGCGCTCGGGCGGCGAATCGGACAGCATGAACCAGCGCACCGCATCGGCGCCGTGGCGGGCGATGATCGCATCGGGGTCGACGACGTTCTTCTTCGACTTCGACATCTTGATGACGCGGCCGACTTCGACGGGGTTATCAGTGCCCTTCTCGAACAGGCCGTCATCACGTTGCTCAACCTCATCGGGTGTCAGCCAGACGAAGTGAGCCGAACTATGGTGAACATCACCCTTCATCTCCTCGGTGACATGGAAGGTGTGATAAGTGGGATGCGTCACCATCCCTTGCGTGAACAGCGCCGCGAACGGCTCCTTCACGTCGATCTTGCCGATATGGGCCAGCGCCCGCGTCCAGAAGCGCGCGTAGAGCAGGTGCAGGATCGCGTGCTCGATCCCGCCGATATAGTGCTGCACCGGCATCCACTTGGCGACCTCTTCGGGGTCGAAGGGCTTGTCGGCGGGCTGGCTCGCAAAGCGCAGGAAGTACCACGAGCTGTCGACGAAGGTGTCGAGCGTGTCGGTCTCGCGCAGCGCGGGCTTGCCGCTGATCGGGCAGGTGGTGTGCTTCCATGTGGGGTGGCGGTCGAGCGGGTTGCCCGGCTCGCTGAAGTCGATGTCCTCGGGCAGCACCACGGGGAGCTGGTCACGCGGCACGGGGACGGGGCCGTGATCGGGGCTGTGAATGATCGGGATCGGCGTGCCCCAATAGCGCTGGCGGCTGACGCCCCAGTCGCGCAGGCGCCACACCGTCTTGCCTGTGCCCCAGCCTTCGCTTTCGGCACGCGAAATGACCGCCGCCTTGGCCGCCTCGACGGTCATGCCGTCGAGGAAACCGGAGTTGACGATCACCCCGTCGCCCGCTTCGGCCTCGCCCTTGAAGGGTTCGTCAGCCTTGGCCGGATCGCTGGCGACCACGCGGGCGATCGGCAGGCCGTATTTGGTGGCGAATTCGAAGTCGCGCTGGTCGTGGCCGGGCACGCCCATCACCGCGCCCGTGCCGTATTCCATCAGCACGAAGTTGGCGATGAAGACGGGCAGCGGCTCGCCGGTGAACGGGTGCCGCGCGGTTACGGGCGTGCGATAGCCGAGCTTTTCCGCCGTTTCGAGCGCAGCCGCCGTGGTCCCGCCCTTCTTGCACTGGTCGATGAAGGCGGCGACTTGCGGATCGCCCGCCAAGCCCTGAGCGATGGGATGGTCGGCCGCAATCGCACAAAAACTCGCGCCGAAAATCGTGTCAGGGCGGGTCGAATAGACCGCCAGCTTCCCGCCGTCGGAAAGATCGAAGCTGAACTCCAGCCCTTGGCTCTTCCCGATCCAGTTCTCCTGCATCAGGCGCACCTTCTCGGGCCAGTCCTCCAGAGTGCCCAGCCCCTCCAGCAGATCATCGGCAAAATCAGTGATCTTCAGGAACCACTGGTTCAGCTTCCTCTTCTCGACCTCCGCGCCCGAGCGCCAGCCCTTGCCGTCGATCACCTGCTCGTTGGCGAGCACGGTCATGTCGACCGGGTCCCAGTTGACGGTCGATTCCTTGCGATAAACCAGCCCCGCCTCGAACAGATCGAGGAACAGCGCCTGTTCGTGGCCGTAATATTCGGGGTCGCAGGTGGCGAATTCGCGGGTCCAGTCGAGCGCAAAGCCGATGCGCTGCAACTGCGCCTTCATCTGC
>JBJTSG010000004.1:0-5572 GCA_046076505.1 Erythrobacter sp.
ACTCATAGTAGGTCTCGGCGCGGAGCTGGTGCAGCTCGTCCTTGATGATCGGCTCCTTGATGAAGCCGACCTGGCCCCAGCCGCCCGGATCGGTGAGCAGCGCGTTGGCCGGGTTGGTGTAATCGACCTGGCTCTGGATCGTGTAGGCGCCGTTCTGCGGGAAGGTGAAGGTCATGCGATCCTGCACCCCCGAACGGTTGCGGCCCGTTCCGGCGTAGCTTTCGTAGTTGATGTCGTTGCGGTCGAGGTTCGAGTAGCCGTAGTCGAGGACGAAGCCGAGGTTGTCGGTCGCCTTCCACTCGGCATTGGCGCCGAACGCCCAGATGTCGCTGTCGGCGCCCTGCGTGTCGGTGCGCAGGATCGGCACGACGCCCGAATAGGTCGCGCTGTCGGCGAACGGGCCGGCACCGGTGGCGCTGACGAAGTTGGCGCCGCTCCACGAGGCGATCGGGGTTTCCGTGCCGCGGAAGATGCCCTCGTCCTTGGTGTTGGTGTAGAAGCCATCGAGGGTCAGCGAGAAGCGGTCGGTCGGCTCGAACTGGAGGCTGCCGGCGACCGAGGTGCGCTTGAATTCGCGGCTGACGACGCCCTGGCGCGGGTTGTCCGCGGGGTAGATCAGGCCGGTCGCGGTGCGCGCGGTCTGGTTGACGTTGGTCTTCAGCTCGCGCGAGATGTACTGGGTCGGGATCGACTGGATCGTCGCGCCGATCGACCAGCCGATGGTGCCATCGGCGTTCTGGTCGATGTAGCTGCCGAAGAAGCGGTAACCGCTCGCGCTGAAGTCGGGGTTCAGCTTGCCGTTGTCGTTGTACGAGTAGGTGCCCGAAACGGTTAGCTGGCGCTTCTTCGAATCCAGCGGACGCACGGTGCGCAGGTCGACCGCGCCGGCGATGCCGATCGCCGCGAGCTGGGCGTCACCGGTCTTGTAGACCACGCCCGAGGCGACGAGTTCCGAGGGGAACTGGTCGAATTCGATGCCGCGGTTGTTGCCCGCCGAGACGACTTCGCGACCGTTGAGCAGCGCGAGGGAGAAGTCCGGGCCGAGGCCGCGGATCGAGACCTGCTGCGAGCGGCCGCGCACGCGCTGGGCCGTCACGCCGGGCAGGCGCGCGAGGGTGTCGGCGATTGATTGGTCGGGCAGGAGGCCGATGTCTTCGGCGGCGATCACTTCGACGATCGAGGTCGCGGCCTTCTTTGCATCGAGCGAAGTCTCGATCGAGCCGCGGATACCGGTGACGACGATTGCCTCGCCCTCGCCTTCGCCCTGACCTTCCTTGGCGACGGCAACGTCGGCATTCTGGGCGGTCTGCGCCAGCGCGGGCGCGGCGGTTGCGGCGAGCGCCAGAGTCGCGGCGCCGCAAAGGAGGCGCGCGCTTGCATTGATCCCGTTCGTCTTCATCAGAAATTCCCCTCCGCTCGCGTCACTGCAAGGACGCTTTTGCAGATTTTTTCATAGCTGAACCTGAACCTCAGGTAAATCGCCAATCACCGACGCGCGGGCCCGCACACGATTTTCTTGTGTTTCCGTTTCGTTACAGAAGGATGCCTGCCATATCGCGACGTTCCGTCGCGGCCCGCGTCCAAAAATGTTGCGAGATAGTCACAGTTTTCTCGCGGCGGACCGAGGGTGCGTTGCGATTGCGCCGCTGCCGGCTCGCCGGCTCATCAGGCGCGGCGGCATTCGCTCGTTTTGTGTTTGCTTCTGCGTGACTTAGCGATCGCTCTTGGAGCGATGCCGCGTCTTTGTTAGGCTCGCGAGCGATGACAGCACTGCCCGCCTCGTCCCTGCCCGACCATGACTGGGCGATCTCCCTCAGCGGGGCGCGCGCGGAGCGCTTTTCCTCGCAAGGGCATGTTCTGGTTACGGTTCCCGGCATCCTGGAGCAGCCCGAAAGCGTCATCGCCGCAGCCATTTTGCAAGATTTTGCAAAAATCACCCCGCAATACCCGGGCGTGCGCTCAGCCTTGCCCGACGCGGTTTGCCGCGCCTGGCTCGCCGCGCTCTCGCCGCTGCTGGCCGCGCATTTCGGCCCGGCGCCGCGCGGATGGGCAATGCAGGCGTGGTTATCGCTCGTCACGACCCCGCCACCGCAGCTCCTGCCGATGCAGCGCCTGCCGCACGTCGACGGAACGGACGCGCGGCAGGTGGCGATGATGCTCTATCTCCACCGCACCGGGCACGGGGGGACGGCGTTCTTCCGCCACCTGTCGACCGGGCTCGAATCGCTCGGCCCAGAGGATTACCCGCGCTACGCTGCCGCGGTGCAGGCGGAGTATGGCCGCACGGGTCTGCCGCCAGCAGCCTATCCGACCGACGGTGCGCCGCACTTCGCGCGCACGCACGTCGTGCCCGGGCACTTCAACGAGGCGGTGTTCTACCGCGGCAATATCCTCCACTCCGGAGTCATCGACAACGCCGCACCGCTTTGCGCGGACCCCCGCGAGGGGCGGCTGACGATCAACGCCTTCTTCCGCCCGGCGGCGTGAGGGCATCAAGGAATTGGGACATGGGACAGCCTGAAGTGAAGAAACTGGTGATCGTCGGCGGCGGCACCGCGGGGTGGATCACCGCAGCGGCCTTCGCGCGGCTGCTCGGGGAACGCCTCGAGATCGAACTCGTCGAGAGCGAGGCGATCGGCACGGTCGGCGTGGGCGAGGCGACGATCCCGCAGATCATCCGCCTGAACGCGATCCTCGGCCTCGACGAGAACGCATTCATCCGTGCGACCTCGGGCACCTTCAAGCTCGGCATCGAGTTCGTCGACTGGGGGCGCAAGGGCTCGCGCTACCTCCACACCTTCGGCGACACCGGCATGGCGCTCGGCAACGTCGCGTTCCACCACTACTGGCGCAAGAGCGTCGCGGAAGGCGCGCCCTCATCGCTGTGGGACTGGTCGCTCCACCAGATGGCGGCCGACGGGGCGCGCTTCGGCAAGCTCGACCGGATCGGCAACACCAGCATGACCGGCCTTGCCTATGCCTACCACTTCGACGCGAGCCGCTACGCGCTGTTCCTGCGCGCCTATGCCGAAGCGCGCGGGGTCAAGCGCACCGAGGGGATCGTCGCGAGCGTCGATCGCGACGGGGAGAGCGGCGACATCGCGGCGATCACCTTGCAGGACTCCAAGCGCGTCGCGGGGGACTTCTTCATCGACTGCACGGGCTTCCGCGCCCTGCTGCTCGGGCAGGCGCTGGGTGTCGGCTACCAGGACTGGTCGAAATGGCTCCCCTGCGACCGCGCGCTCGCGGTGCCGAGCGAGCGGCTGCCGGTGCTCGTGCCCTACACCCGCGCGAGCGCGAAGGACGCCGGCTGGCAATGGCGCATTCCCCTGCAGCACCGCACCGGCAACGGGCACGTCTACTCCTCGGGCTTCACCAGCGACGAGGCGGCGGCCGACACGCTGCTCGCCGGGCTCGAAACGAAGGCGCTGGACGACCCGCGCCCGATCCGCTTCACCACCGGGCGGCGCGAAACCTTCTGGGCGCACAACTGCGCCGCGATCAGCCTGTCGAGCGGGTTCCTCGAGCCGCTCGAATCCACCTCGATCCACCTCATCCAGTCGCATGTCGGTCGGCTGATCCAGCTCTTCCCGCGCGCGGGCGACGCGGCGGCGCTGCGCGCGGAGTACAACCAGCGCTGCGCCGCGGAATTCGCGCAGATCCGCGACTTCCTGATCCTCCACTACCACCGGACGGACCGCGAGGATTCGGAGTTCTGGCGCTATTGCCGGAACATGGACGTGCCCGACAGCCTGACCCACAAGCTGGAGCTGTTCGCCGCCTCGGGCCGGGTGGGCCGCGATGTCGACGACCTTTTCCGCGACGCGAGCTGGGTGCAGGTGATGCTGGGGCAAGGGATCATGCCTGCCGACCACGACCCCATGGCCGACCAGGTGAGCGCGGCCCAGCTTGCCGAGTTCCTCGCCAACGTGAAGACGCTCACGCAGCGCGCCGTCGCGTCGCTGCCGACCCACGAGGAGTACCTCCTCCGCCACTGCCCCGCCGACGCGAGCCTGCTGGCAGCCTAGCCCGGCGGAAGCCGCACGCGATCGAGGGCAACGAAAAAGGGCGGCGCAGTTCCCCGCGCCGCCCCTTGTTTCCTCAACCCCGGGAGGGCTGGGGAATTACTTCTTCGATTCCTGCTCGAGATAGGCCACCAGGTTGGCGCGCGCCTGGTCGTCCTTGACGCCCGGGAAGGCCATCTTGGTGCCGGGCACGTAGGCCTTCGGGTCCTTGAGGTATTCGAACAGGGTCTGGGTGTCCCAGGTGATGCCGCTGTTCTTGTTGGCGTCCGAGTAGCTGAAGCCCGCAACCGAACCGGCCTTGCGACCGACGACCTTGTAGAGCGACGGGCCGACGCGGTTCACGCCGTCATCGAGGACGTGGCAGGTGCGGCACGCGGCGAAGACCTTCTCGCCGGCGGCAGCGTCGGTGGTGAAGCTGGCATATTCGAGCTTGGCGCCGTCGGCAGCGGCAGCCGCCGGGGTCTCGGCAGCGGCCGGGGTCTCGGCCGGGGCCATGGCATCTTCGGTCGCGGCCGGAGCCGGGGCGTTGGGGGGGATGCCGGCACCGCCGCCGCAGGCCGAAAGGGTGACAAGGCTTGCCAGCGCGACTGCGCCCATCAGGTAATTACGCTTCATGGTTTCTCGTCCTCTGAACACTTATTGTCCCTCCCGCATCCCAGCGGGCGTTTAAACCAGATTTACGGGCAAGAAAAGCGGGACATCACGCAGGATGGCCCCCTCTCCCCGGGCACCGTTTCTCCCCAACGCGGCGGACCGTCAAGCGGTTCCGTGCGGCGCGCAAAGATTGCCATGCCCTCGCGAGGCGTTATGGTTGCCCGATGCTTAGCACCCTGCCCCGACACACCAAGATTCTCGTCGTCCTGCTGGTCCTGCTGCCGATCTACTTCCTGATCGCTGCGCTCGGCACCAAGATCGGCCTGTTGAGCTGGCAGTTCGGCCTCTTGACCATGACGCTGGCGGGCGGGGCGCTCCTGCTGATGCTGGCCGCGATCGTCGCGGTGGTGTCGCTGATCATCGCGCTGCGCGCCAAACCGCGGCGCAACGTGCTGGTGGCGGTCGCGGCGATCGGCCTGCTGGTGCCGATCGTTGCAGGCGGCGTCTTCGCCTCGGCCGCGAGCAAGGGCGCGGCGAACCCGATCCACGACATCTCCACCGACACGGGCAATCCGCCCGCCTTCTCGGAAGCGACGATGGCCGCGCGCGAGGCGGCCGGGGCCAACCCGCTCAGCGACTACAACGTGCCGCTGGGCAAGATCCCGTTCTGGCAGGACAAGGGCCTCTCGCCTGAACTCGCGGTCAAGAGCCACGCGCAGATCATCACCGACCGCAAGGATCGCCCCGCCCCGCTGCCGCTCGGCGGTGCGAGCAAGGCGGAAGGGGTCGCGGCAGTGGCGGCGGCGATGGGCCAGATGGGCCTCACCGACATCCGCTCCGATCCCGCGACCGGCATGGTCGAGGGCACGGCACAGACCTTCTGGTTCGGATTCAAGGACGATGTGGTGGCGCGCGTCGGCGACACCCAGATCGACTTCCGCTCGGTCAGCCGC
>JBJTSG010000005.1:0-4540 GCA_046076505.1 Erythrobacter sp.
TCAGGTCTTCACCATGCGCCCCGAGGTCGCCCGCGACTGGCGGCGCAAAGGCTCGACGATGTTCCTGATGGGCGGCGAGCGGGTGCGGGTCGAGGATCTGCTGCTGGGGATCGCCAATGTCTCGGCCAATGACGGTGCGGCGGTGCTGGCCGACGGTCAGGCGGGCTCGGTCGCGGCCTGGACCGAGGCGATGAACCGCACCGCCTGGAGCCTCGGCATGACCGGGAGCCACTGGCAGAGCCCCAACGGCTTTCCCGACGAGGGCAAGACCTTCACCACCGCGAGCGACCTGGTAACGCTGGCGCGCGCGCTGATCACGCGGCACCCCGACGAGTTCGGCTACTACATCGGGCGCACGGGCTTCGCCTACAAGGGCATCGCGCAGGAGAACCACGACCCGATGATTGGCCGCGTGCCCGGCGCGGACGGGATCAAGACCGGGTTCACCAACGAATCCGGCTTCTCCTATCTCGGAACGGCGCGCCGCAACGGCCAGCGGCTGGTGCTGGTGCTCGCGGGGGTCGAGAACGGGCGTCTTCGCGCCAAGCTCGCCAGGGCCTATGTCGAGTGGGGCTTCTCCGCCTTCGAGCGCCGCGAGCTCTTTGCGCCCGGCGCGACTGTCGGCGAGGCGCGGGTGCAGGACGGCACGGCACGGCACGTGGCGCTGAAGGCCGCCGGACCTGCCGCGATCAACCTGCCGAAGGGCAGCACGCCGCAGCTGACGGCGACGCTGCGCTACGATGGGCCATTGCGCGCGCCGATCGCAGCGGGTCAGGAGGTGGCGATGTTAGAGGTGACCGCCCCCGGCGTCTCGCCTGCACACATCCCGCTCTACGCCGCCGAGGCGATCGGGACGGCAGGTCCGCTCGACCGCATCGTCAACGCGGTCGCGGGGCTGTTCTCGTGAGCCTCGCGCCGGGCCGCTTCATCGCCTTCGAGGGCGGGGAGGGGGCGGGCAAGTCCACCCAGGCGCGCCTGCTCGCCGAAGCGCTGCGGGCGCGCGGCCTGACGGTTGTCACCACCCGCGAGCCGGGCGGCACGCCCGGTGCCGAGGCGATCCGCGGGCTGCTCCTCGATCCTCCGGGCGAGGAAGGTTGGCCCCCACAAGCCGAAGCGCTGCTCTTCGCCGCTGCGCGGGCCGATCATGTCGCGCGCCTGATCCGACCGGCGCTCGAACGCGGCGAATGGGTAATCTCGGACCGCTTCGTGGATTCGAGCCGCGCCTACCAGGGCGGGGCAGGGGGCCTCGGCGACGCGGCCATCACCGCGCTCCACGCCTTCGGCAGCGAGGGACTTCGCCCCGACCGCGTAATTCTCCTCGAGGCCGACGAGGCGGCGCTCGCCGCGAGGCTTGCCGCACGCGGACAGGCTGCCGACGCCATCGAGGGCCGCTCCGCCGATTACCACCGCGCCGTTGCCGCCGCCTTCCGCACGCTCGCCGAGGCGGACCCCGCCGGCTTCGCGCGCATTCACGCGGTGGGCACTCCCGAAGAGGTGCACGCCCGCATCCTCGCCGTCCTTGCGGACCTTCTCGCATGACTCGCTGGCCCAACCATGCCGAAGCCTGGCGCGTGTGGCGCGATGCGCTCGCCGGCGAGCGGATGCACCACGGCTGGCTGCTCGCCGGCAAGGCGGGCCTCGGCAAGCGCGACTTCGCCATGGCCGCCGCGCGCGAGTTGGTCGCCGAGCCGGGGGTGCCGCAACCCGCGGGCGATCACCCCGACATCATCACGCTCACTTACGGTCCCAAGGACGACAAGGCCGAGAAGGCGCAGGCCGAGGGCAAGCCCTTCGAACTCGCCCGCTCGATCCGCATCAAGCAGATCCGCGCGATGCAGAAGCGGCTCGTCACCCGCCCGACGCTCGGCAGCCGACGGGCGATCATCATCGATCCGGCCGACGACATGGAGAAATCCGCCGCAAACGCGCTTCTCAAGAGCCTCGAGGAACCGCCGGGGGGGACGTTCTTCCTGCTCGTCACGCACCGCCCGGCGCGCCTGCTGCCGACGATCCGCTCGCGCTGCCGCACCCTGCGATTCCCGGTCCTCACCGACGAGCAGCTCACCGCCATGCTCGACGAAGCCGGCGTCGTCCCGGACATCCAGGCGATTGCCGCTGCCGAGGGCTCCTTCGGGGCGGCCCTGCGCTTTGCCGAGCAGGACCTCGCGCCCGTCGCACGCGTGATCTCGGGGCTGCTGGCGGCGGGCGACAACGGCATGACGGGGCGCGGAGAGCTCGCCCGCCTGATCGGACCGCGGGCCGAGCGCGAGCGCATCCAGGCCGTGCTCGAACTCGCGCAGTCGCTCGCCGCCGGCGCCGCGCGCACCACCGAGGACGCGGAGCGACGCGCGCGCCTCATCGACACCCACGCCGCGCTGGTCGCGCTCGCGGCCGAAGCGCCCACCGCCAATTTCGATCCCGGCATGCTCCCCTTCGAGATCGGCACCTTGCTTGTGGCTGCAGCCCCCGCTAGCGAACCAGCCCATGGCTAGCCCCCCTTCATCCCCCTTCTATATCACCACTGCCATCTCTTATCCCAATGGTAGGCCCCACATAGGCCACGCCTACGAGGCGATTGCCGCAGACGTGATCGCCCGGTTCCAGCGCCTCAGGGGCCGCCGCGTGCGCTTCCAGACAGGGACCGACGAGCACGGCCTGAAAATGGCCCGCAAGGCCGAGGAGCAGGGCCGCACGCCGGACGATCTCGCTGACGAAATGTCGGGCTATTTCCGAGCGATGTGCGATGCTCTCAATGTGTCGTATGACCGCTTTATCCGCACCTCGGAACCGGATCACCACCGCGCCAGCCAGGCGATCTGGCAGGCGATGGAGGCATCCGGTGACCTCTACCTCGACCGCTACGAGGGCTGGTACTCGGTCCGCGACGAGGCCTACTACGACGAGAGCGAGTTGGTGGACGGTGAGGGGGGCGACAAGCTCTCCCCGCAAGGCACGCCGGTCGAGTGGACAGTGGAAGAGAGCTGGTTCTTCCGGTTGTCGAAGTATCAGGACCAAATCCTTGATCTGCTGAAGACTCCGGGCTTCCTTGAGCCCGCGAGCCGGCGCAACGAGATGATCGCGTTCGTCGAGCAGGGCCTGCGCGATCTGTCGGTCAGCCGCACCTCTTTCGACTGGGGCGTGAAGGTACCTGCGGATACTTGTCCCGGCAATCAGTCGCATGTTATGTATGTGTGGGTAGACGCGCTCACCAACTATCTGACCGGGCTCGGCTATCCGGGCGACATGGGCGACTTCTGGCCGGCGAGCCTGCACCTCATCGGCAAGGACATCGTGCGCTTCCACACGATCTACTGGCCCGCGTTCCTGATGAGCGCCAAGCTGCCGCTCCCTCGCCAAGTGTTCGGCCATGGATTTTTGCTCAACCGCGGCCAGAAGGAATCGAAGTCTGTCGGCAACGTCACCGACCCGGTGGAGCTCGCCGAGCGCTTCGGCGTCGATGCCTTGCGCTACTTCCTGATCCGCGAGGTCACCTTCGGACAGGATGGCAGCTATTCGCCGGAAGGCATTGTACAAAGGGCAAATGGCGAGCTTGGCAATGCCTTTGGCAACCTCGCGCAGCGCACGCTCGGCTTCATCGCCAAGAACCTTGACGGCTACCTTCCAGCGATCAAGGGCCACACCGAGGCCGATAACGCGCTGTTCGAGACAGTCGACCGGGCGATCACCACCGAGATCCCCGCGGGTTTCGAGAGCCTCGCGCTCCAGCAGGCCGTCGAGGCCTGGCTGCAGACTGTGTTCGCATGCAACGCCTACATCGACGTGCAGGCCCCTTGGGCGCTGCGCAAGACCGATCCCGAGCGGATGGAAACCGTGCTCGCCACACTCTACATCTGCATCGCGCAGCTTGGCCTCGCGATCAGCCCTGTCATCCCGGGAAGCAGCGCGAAGCTGCTCGACATGATGGGCGTGCCCGAGGACCTTCGTACCATCGAGGGCATTCGCAGCCACTGGTACTCGCCGCTCGCAGAGAGCGACTTCCGCATCGCCGCGCCGACCCCGCTCTTTCCGCGGCTGGAACTGCCCGCCGAGGCCGAGGGCGCGTGATGCTCGTCGATAGCCACTGTCACCTCGAGTACAAGGGCCTCGTCGAAGACCGCGAGGGCGTGCTCGCGAGGGCGCGCGCAGCGGGGGTGGGGGCCTTCCTCAACATCTCGACCCGCCGGAGCGAGTGGGAGCAGGTGGTCGGCACTGCGTCCCGTGAGCCGGACATTTTCGCTTCTGTCGGCATCCACCCGCACGAAGCCGACGCGCACCACGACCTGGGCCACGCGGTATTGCTGGAAGCGACCCGGCACCCCAAGGTCGTCGCGATCGGCGAAACCGGGCTCGATTACTATTACGACAAATCGGATCGGGATGCGCAGAAGGCGCTGTTCCGCATGCATATCGATGTCGCGCGCGAGGTGCAGCTGCCGGTCATCATCCACACCCGCGATGCCGAGGCCGACACCCACGCGATCCTCACCGAGGAGATGGGGAAGGGGGCCTTCCCCGCGCTAATCCACTGCTTCACCGCCTC
>JBJTSG010000006.1:0-4198 GCA_046076505.1 Erythrobacter sp.
CATGCAGATCGAGGGCATGGCGGCGCTCGCCACACCAACAATCGAGGAGGCTCAGCCGCTACAGATTACACCAAAGGCCGCCTGAAAATGACGCCCGCTGGCCACACCCGAATTTACACCACATTGACGGACACGACCCGACGAAGCAATCCATCGATCGACCGCTCCGCATGCTTGGAGGGTAGTCCACGGACTGCTTCGCTCCGCTCGCAGTGACGAGAGGAAAGGTCAGTCCTTTATCAGCGCCTTGAGTGCGTCGATCCGGTCGGCCTCGTGCGCGAGCTTGTCCCAGCGGATGCGGTGGATGCGGGGGAAGCGCATGGCGAGGCCCGACTTGTGGCGCTTGCTGGCGTGGACGCTGTCGAACGCCACCTCGAAGACCAGCTTGCGCTGCACCTCGCGCACCGGTCCGAACTTGTTCAGGGTGTTCTGCCGCACGAATTTGTCGAGCTTTTTCAGCTCCGCATCGGTGAAGCCCGAATAGGCCTTGCCCACGGGGAGCAGCTCCGCGCCCGCATCGGGATCGCCGTCCCAGCAGCCGAAGGTGTAATCGCTGTAGAAACTGCTGCGTTTGCCGCTGCCGCGCTGGGCATACATCACCACGCAGTCGATCAGCAGCGGATCGCGCTTCCACTTGTACCAGAGGGCAACCTTGCGGCCCGCGACATAGGGGCTGTCGCGGTGCTTGAGCATCAGGCCCTCGATCGCCTCGTCGCGCGCGGTGTCGCGGATGCGGGCGAGGGCTTCGAAATCCGCGGCCTCGACCAGCTGCGAGAGGTCGAAGTGGCTGTCGGGCAGGCGCGGCATCAGGGCTTCGAGAGTCGCGCGGCGCGACTTCCACGGGGCCTCGCGCCAGTCGTGGCCCTCCAGCAGCAGCACGTCGTAGAGCCGCACGAAGGCGGGGTAGTCCTTGAGCATCGCCTTCGAGACGGTCTTGCGCCCGAGCCGCTGTTGCAATGCGTTGAAGCTCGCCGCGCCCCCCGCCTCGCCGCCTTGGGCGGAGCCGCGGACCAGCAGCTCCCCGTCGAGCACCGCGTCCATCGGCAGCACGTCGAGGAGCTCGGGGAAGGTTGCCGAGATATCGTCGCCCGAGCGCGAATAGACCCGCGTCTCGCCGCCCGCGCGCACCAGCTGCACCCGGATCCCGTCCCACTTCCACTCGGCGGCATAGTCGGCGAGATCGACCACCCCGTCCTCCAGCGGGTGGGCGAGCATGAAGGGACGGAAGCGCGGGGTGTGGGCGAGATCGGGCGCGGGGCCGCCGTCTGCTGCCCATTGGAACAGCTCGGCATAGGGCGGGGTGAGCGCGTGCCAATATTCCTCGACCTCCTCGACCGGCACCTCGAAGGCGAGCGCGAAGGCAGTCTTGGCAAGCCGCGCCGAGACGCCGACCCGCATGCCCCCGGTGGCGAGCTTGATGAGGGCATAGCGCCCCTTCGCATCGAGCCGATCGAACAGCGCGGGCAGTTCCTTCGGGGCAGTCGCGCGGGCGAGGGCTGAGAGGCGCTCGACCACCTCGGTTAACGACAGGTCCGGCTGGGGCGCGGCATTCTCGGGCTCGGGCCACAGGAGGCTCGCGGTCTCGGCGGTGTCGCCGACGAAATCGCGGCTGAGAGTCCACAGCACCGGATCGACCCGCTCCATCAGCAGGCTGCGGATCGTGTTGCTCTTCACGGCAGGGAAATCCAGCCCGTCGGTCAGCGCGGCGAGCGCCCAGCCGCGGTCGGGATCGGGGCTTCCACGCAGGTAGGCGACGATCAGCGCGAGCTTGCGATTGCGGCTGGTGGTGTAGACCAGCGCATCGAGCAGGGCGGCGAATTCCTCCATCAGCCGCACGCTCGCAACGGTTCATTGCACGGCCATGCGAATCCGCTAGATGAAGCACCGGGCGCGCCGTGGATGCGCGTCACCGAAAGGGAACCCGCTTCATGAAGTTTGCTCCGCTTGCTGCCCTTGGTCTCGCCGTTGCCGCCATCGCCATCCCCGCCGCCGCGCAGGACGCGCCGGCCGCGCCGGCCGCCCCCGCGACCGCCTCGCTGTTCTCGACCGACACCCCGATCGAGGCGCTGGTCGCCGATGCGCGCGCCAAGGCCGTGCTCGACAAGTACCTCCCCGGCATCGACCAGGTCCCGCAGTACGACATGTTCAAGGCGATGAGCCTCAAGGCCATCGCGCCCTTCTCGCAGGGCATGATCAGCGACGAGATGCTGGCCAAGATCAAAGCCGATCTGACCGCGATCAAGTAAGCCGATACGCTCGGGGACGAGGGTGTCAGTCATCCTCGTCCTCGTAGCCCACCAGCGCCAGCGCGCGCGCGCGGCGCTGCGACAGTTCGCACCAGCGCAGCAGCGCCTCCTCGCGGCCGTGGGTGATCCAGGTCTCCTGCGGGTTCACCTCCGCGATGGTGCGGGTCAGCTCGTTCCAGTCGGCATGGTCGGAGATGACCAGCGGCAGCTCGACCCCGCGCTGGCGGGCACGCTGGCGCACGCGCATCCAGCCCGAGGCCATCGCCGTGATCGGGTCCGGCAGGCGACGGCTCCAGCGATCGCCCAGCGCGGAGGGCGGCGCCATCACGATCTGCCCACGCATTGCGTCCTTCTTCGCATCGCTCACCAGCCGGAGCTCGCCGAGCGGCACGCCGTGCGCCTCGTAGAGCCGGCACATCGCCTCCATCGCCCCGTGCAGCCAGATCGTCTCCGCGTGCCCCGCCGCGCGCAGCTCCGCGATCACCCGCTGCGCCTTGCCGAGCGCATAGGCGCCGACAAGGACGCAGGAATCCGGGTTTTCCGCGCGCGCTTCGAGCAGCTTGGCGATTTCGTCGGCGATCGGGGGATGGGTGAAAACGGGCAAGCCGAAGGTCGCCTCGGTGATGAAGATGTCGCAGGGCGTGACCTGGAAGGGTTCGCAGGTCGGATCGGGCGCGCGCTTGTAGTCGCCGGTGATGACGACCCGCTCGCCCGCGTGCTCAAGCAGGATCTGCGCGGAGCCGAGCACGTGGCCTGCGGGAAGGTAGGTCGCCGTGACCCCGCCGCCAATGTCAACGCTCTCGCCGTACTCCACCGGCAGCGCCCCCTCGCGGGTCTGGTAGCGCAGCTCCATGATCGCGAGCGTCGCGGGGGTGGCGATCGTGCCCCCATGCCCGCCGCGTGCATGGTCGGCGTGGCCGTGGGTGACGAGTGCCCGGGCAACGGGCCGCGAGGGATCGACCCAGGCGTCGGCGGGGACGACATGGATGCCCCAGGGCTCGGGCCGGATCCAGGAGAAGGGGGCGGCGGTCATGCTTCTGCTGAACAAGAAGGGCGCGGGAGAGGTTCCTCTCCCGCGCCCCGCGTGTCTTTCGGCCCGTCTCAGCCCTCGTCGGCTTCCGGGGCCGGGTCTTTCTCGGCGGCCGGCTTCCGCTTGGCCGAGGCCTTTTTCGCCACCTTCACCTTGGGCGCAGCCGGGGTCATTTCGAAGGCGGGCTTGCCGTCCTTGATGCTGACATGGACCTCGCCGCCATCGGAAAGCTTGCCGAACAGCAGCTCTTCGGCGAGCGGCTGCTTGATCTGCTCCTGAATGACCCGCGCCATCGGGCGCGCGCCGTAGAGCTTGTCATAGCCCTTGTCGCCCAGCCAGGAGCGTGCGTCGCTGTCGAACTGGATGTGGACGTTCTGTTCGGCCAGTTGCAGCTCCAGCTGGAGGATGAACTTGTCGACCACGCGCGCGACGATGCTCTTGCCGAGATAGGCGAAGGGCACGATCGCATCGAGGCGGTTGCGGAATTCGGGGGTGAACATCTTCTTCACCGCCTCGTCGCCCGCATCGGCCTTGCTGACATCGCCAAAGCCGATGCCCTGGCGCGCCATGTCCGATGCGCCCGCGTTGGTGGTCATGATCAGGACCACGTTGCGGAAATCGACCGTCTTGCCGTGGTGATCGGTGAGGCGCCCGTTGTCCATTACCTGCAGCAGGATGTTGTAGAGGTCGGGGTGCGCCTTCTCGATCTCGTCGAGCAGCAGCACGCAATGCGGGTTCTGGTCGACCGCATCGGTGAGGAGGCCGCCCTGGTCATAGCCGACATAGCCCGGAGGCGCGCCGATCAACCGGCTGACCGAGTGGCGCTCCATGTATTCGGACATGTCGAAGCGCTTGAGCTCGATCCCCATGATCGCGGCGAGCTGGCGCGCGACTTCGGTCTTGCCGACGCCGGTGGGGCCGG
>JBJTSG010000007.1:0-3163 GCA_046076505.1 Erythrobacter sp.
GGTCTGGGCTGCCAAGGCCGGCTCGCGCCTTGCCCTCAACGAAATCTCGCCGCTGCGCCGCGACTGCCTGACTGCTGTGTTCCCCGCTTCCCGTGTGACCGGATATGATGCCGAGCTGATCGACGAATTGCTCGATCCGGCCATCAGTCCCAGCGTCGTGCTGATGAACCCGCCCTATTCACACGGGATCGAGCGGGGCCACGATGGGCGCACCGGGGCGAGGCATCTGCGATCGGCCTGGAGCCGCCTTGCTCCCGGCGGAAGGCTTGTCGCGATCATGCCTGAATGGTTCGATTGCGCGCGGTTTCTGGCCGGGATGAAGGGGCCAGTGTCGTTGCGGCTCAATGCTGCGGTCGAACGTGCCTTCATCAAGAATGGCACCGGGATCACCACGCGGCTGCTGGTTCTCGATAAAGTGGCAAACTCCGACGAGCCTGTCGCGATCCGCACAAACGACTTTCGCCAGCTGACCGATCTTGTCGATGCTATACCGCCTCGCGCCAGCCTGGAGGCCGTTCCCGAGCAATCGCGCCTCCCGCTTCGTGCGCCGTTCAGCCTGGTGGCCGCGCCGCGCAGGCCTCTGCCTACACCAGCGAGGATCACTCCTTCAGCCTCCGCCATCGGGTCGCTTACCTACCAGTCGCTTGAAACCCCTGCGCCGGTCGCCCCTCAGGTCGGCCACTATCTGCCCTATCGTCCGAGCAGGATAGTGATCGATGGCGCGTCAGGGCATCCGACGCCGCTCGTCGAGTCCGTCGCCATGGGGTCGATCTCGGCACCCAAGCCCGACACAGTTCCGCAGCTGCCTGACGGGCTTATCGCCAAGGGACTGCTGTCGGCCGCCCAAGCAGAGACCCTGATCTATGCTGCAAGCGCTCATGCGCGCGATCTTCCTGGCCGATTCGAACCGGAGGACAAGGGCTGTTCGCTCAAGGCCTCGGCGGAAGGTCAGGTCTACCGACAGGGCTACTTCCTTGGGGACGGCACCGGCGCTGGTAAAGGACGCCAGGTCGCGAGCGTCATTCTAGATCGCTGGGTGCGCGGCGAGCGCCGCCATATCTGGATTTCGAAGAATGAGGCGCTGCTCGAAGACGCGCGCCGCGACTGGGCCGCCCTTGGGGGTCTCCCGATCGACATCCAGCCGCTGGCATCCTGGAAACTCGGCACCCCCATCGCGATGCGCGACGGGATCCTCTTCGTGACCTATCCGACGCTGCGTTCGGGTCGGAGCGACGCAACCCGGCTCGACCAGATCCTCACCTGGGCTCGTGAGGATTTCGAAGGCGTGATCGTCTTCGACGAAGCGCACGCCATGGCCAACGCTGCTGGTGGCGAAGGCTCTCGCGGCAAGGTCAAAGGATCGGAGCAAGGCATTGCCGGGGTGCGCCTGCAAAACCTCCTCCCCCGGGCAAGGGTGCTCTACGCTTCGGCAACTGGTGCGTCCGACATCAACAATCTGGCCTATGCGACGCGCCTCGGGCTCTGGGGGCCGGAGACCGCCTTCTCCAATCGGGAGGCCTTCGTTGCCGACATTCGCGACGGCGGCATCGCCGCGATGGAGCTGGTCGCGCGAGATCTCAAGTCGCTCGGCCTCTACACCGCGCGGGCGCTGTCATTTGCAGGCGTCGAGTATGAAATCCTCGAGCATCGCCTGACCGAGGATCAGATCGCGGTCTACGATGCCTATGCCGAGGCTTGGGCGATCATTCACACCAACCTGCGCGAAGCGTTGGAAGCCACGCGGATCGTCGACAGCGAGACCGGGGGCACGCTCAACTCGGGTGCCAAGTCCGCAGCTCTGTCGATCTTTGAGGGAACAAAGCAACGCTTCTTCGCGCAGTTGCTTCTGTCGATGAAGCTCCCGAGCTTGCTGCCTGCGATCGATACGGCGATCGCCGATGGGCATGCCGTTGTCGTGCAACTCGTCTCGACGGCCGAGGCCATGCTCGACCGGCGACTTGCCGACCTGTCTGACGAGGAACGCGAAGCTCTCAAGATCGACCTGTCCCCGCGGGAATGTGTGATCGACCATCTCACCAAGAGCTTTCCTGTCCGCCTGATGGCGGTGTTCACCGACGAAAACGGTAATCCCCGCTCCGAGCCGATGAGCGATGAGTACGGCGCACCTGTGCTTTGCCGCTCAGCGCTGGCCGCGCGCGATCGGATGATCGAGCAGCTCTGCGCCTTGCCGCCCATCGCCATAGCCCTCGATGCCATCATCGAACGCTTCGGCGTTGACCAGGTGGCGGAAGTCACCGGTCGCACACGTCGGCTCATCGTCGGCCGTGATGGTCGTCAGAAACTCCAATCCCGCTCACCGCGCGCCAATGTCGCTGAAACCCAGGCCTTCATGGACGGCGCCAAGCGCATCCTGGTGTTCTCTGATGCCGGAGGAACGGGGCGCAGCTACCATGCCGATCTGGCCGCGAAGAACCAGGCCCGCCGCGTCCACTTCCTGCTCGAGCCGGGCTGGCGGGCTGACGCCGCAATCCAGGGGCTTGGCCGGACCAATCGCACCAATCAGGCATCGGCCCCGCTGTTCAGGCCCGTGACGACAGATGTGCGCGGCGAACGCCGGTTCATCTCGACGATCGCGCGGCGGCTCGACAGCCTCGGTGCCTTGACGCGTGGGCAGCGCCAGACTGGCGGACAGAACCTGTTCGACCCGGCCGATAATCTCGAAAGCATTAACGCAAAGGAAGCGCTCCATCGCTGGTTCGGCCTCTTGTTCACCGGCAAGCTCGAGGCGGTCAGCCTTGGGCGCTTTCAGGAGCTGACAGGTCTCCGGATCGAAGCGCCTGATGGTTCGATGGTCGATGACCTCCCGTCGATCCAGCGGTGGCTCAACCGCATTCTCGCACTTCCTATCGCCCTGCAGAACGCGATCTTCGACGAGTTCATGGGGCTGGTCGAAGCGCGCATCGATGCCGCCCGGCAGGCCGGCACGCTCGACCTCGGCCTCGAGACCATCGCAGTCGAGGAGTTCACGATCCTGTCGGACATGTTGCTGCGCACCGATCCGGCATCGGGCGCGACCACCCATCTGCTGGAACTGGAAATCGCCAGAGCGTTGAAGCCGCTCACGTTGAAGCGGCTCGAGCAGATGCACGGCTTCACCGGGCAGCGGCAGCGACCGGTTCGGAACGCCCGCTCTGGTCGGGTC
>JBJTSG010000008.1:0-5934 GCA_046076505.1 Erythrobacter sp.
CCGCTCGCCCGCGGGCGAGAAGCGCCGCACGCTCCATCCGTCCCAGAAGGCGATCCACAGGCAGTCCTCGGCATCGACGGTCATTCCGTCGGGATAGCCCTCGCCCTCGCCGAAAGTGAGGTGCACGCGCCGCTCACCGACCTCGCCGTCCTCGCCGAGGTCGAAGGCATAGACCGTCTGGCGCGCGGAATCCGTGTGGTACATGACCCGGCCGTCGCGGCTGAAGGCCGGGCCATTGGTGATGCGGTAGCCGTCGTCGATCCGCTCGCAGGCGAAGTCCGGGTGCAGCCGGTAGAGCGAACCCGAGGGCTCGCGCTCGGCATGGTCCATCGTGCCCGCCCACAGGCGGCCGGCGCGGTCGACCTTGGCGTCGTTGAAACGGTTGCCGGGCAGGTGCGGCTCGGGATCGTGGAGCAGTTGAATCGCGAAGTCTTCGGACAACGCGATGAAGCCCTCGTGGCTCCCGCCGATGAAGCCCCCGGAAGCGCGCGGCAGAAGCGAGCAGACGGGGCGCTCGACGGCGATGGTCCGCACGCCTTCGGCATCGCTCAAGCGGAACAGCCGCGGGCTTCTGATGTCCACCCAGTAGAGCGCCTGCTCGGCGGCGACCCACACCGGCCCCTCGCCGAGCTCGGCGCGCACGTCGGCGACGCATGCGGCGGGGGCGAGTGTCATCAGCCGGCGCGCCCCGCATCGGCGATCAGCGCCATGACGTCGTCGATCAGCACCAGCATTGCCGCGCGGGCCGCGCCCGGATCGCGTGCTGCGATCGCATCCAGCACGGCGCGGTGCTGCGGCAGGCTGGCGGTGCGGCCCTTGAAGCGGTTGGTGAAGCGGATCGAGGTCCTCAGCGCCGTCGTCACCACGTCGCGAAACTGCCCGTAGAAGGGATTGGCCGAGGCTTCGAGAATGGCGATATGGAAGGCGATGTCGGCCTCGAGCGGATCGTCGGCCCCCGCTTCGGCGGCGACCATGCGCTGATAGCCCGCCTCGATCCCGGCGATCCCGCCTGCATCCGCCGCCTCGGCCGCGATCCCTGCCGCGGCAGGCTCGATGGCGATGCGCAACTCGGTGAACTGGCGCAGCAGGTCCAGCGAGAACTTGCGCTCGAGCATCCAGCGCAGCACGTCGGGATCGAACAGGTTCCAGGCGCGCGGCGGCTGGACCGAGGTGCCCTTGCGCGGACGGGCGACGAGCAGCCCCTTGGCGGTCAGCATCTTGACCGCCTCGCGCGTCACCGAGCGGCTCACCTGGTACTGGCGCGCCAGATCGGCCTCGGTCGGGAAGGGCTCGTCGTCGTAGTGCCCGGTGACAATCGCCTTGCCCACCGCATCGAGCAGCGCATAGGTCAGGTTCCGGCCCGCACCCACGATATCCATTTTGCCCATGTGCGAGATGCCCCGTTCTCGTTCTGCGGGCTCGTTCGCAGATAAAGCGGCTGCGCGCAATTGTTCAGCCATGGGGAGCCGTGGAGAGGCGGTGCGCGATCAGCGCGGCATCGGCGAGGATGCGCATCGGCTGGGCGTCCATGTCGATGGCGCTCCTGGCGACGATGTCGACGAAGCGGGCGTAAAGCGCAGGGTATTCGGCAAAGGGGCCGAGCGGCTGCTCTGTGCCGTCCACGGCGAGCCGCGCGCCGCCTTCGGTGATCGCGAGCTGCCTGCCGCTGGCGGTGCCGATGTGGATTGCGCGCACCTCCTTCTCTGCTGCGCGCCAGTCGAAGGTCGCGCTCATCTCGGACCCGAATTCGAGGCGGGCGGCGATCGGCGTCTGGCGGTTTTCGGGTATCGTGAACTCCGCCGTCTCGACGAACAGCGGCTGCGGCAGGATGGCGCTCGCGATCGAGAGCGCGTTCACGCCGGTGTCGAGCACGCCGAAGCCCTCGGGCCCCCAGATCCACGCCTGCCCCGGGTGCCAGCGTTCGACGTCCTCACGCCAGTCGATGGCGAGCCGGGTGATGCGCTCGCCCTTCAGGGCTTCCGCCGCCGGGGCGACGGCGGGGGCGTGCTGCGAGTGCCAGGCCGCGAACAGCGCGGTGCCGGCCTTGCGCGCTCGGGCCTCGAGGTCCTGAAGCTCGCCAATGGTCGCGGCGGGGGGCTTCTCGAGCAGCACCGCGATCCCTGCGTCGATCGCCTCGACGGCCAGCGCATGGCGCACGCGCGGCGGGGTGCACAGCGCGAAGGCGTCGATCCCGCGCGGGCTGGCGGCGCGTGCCTCGGCGAGGCTGGCAAAGACCGGCGCGGGCGCGTCGGCCGCGCCGCTCGGGGCGATCACCGCGGCGAGCTCGAAGGCGGGGTGCGCGGCGATCGCGGGGACGTGCTCGGCGCGGGCGATTGTGCCGAAGCCGGTGATGGCGATGCGGATCGTCATGCGCCCCCCTCGCGGAGCGCGGCGACGAAGGCGCGCGCCTGTGCAGCGACCTCCCGGACCGTCTGCCCCGGCTTGTAGAGCGCGCCGCCGAGCCCGAAGCCGTCGGCCCCGGCTGCGCGGTAGGCGGCCATGCTGCCGGGCGTGATTCCGCCGACGACGAGCAGCGGCACGTCATTCGGCAGCACCGCGCGCTGCGCCTTCACCACCGCGGGCGGGGCGGCTTCGGCGGGGAACAGCTTCAGGGCGTGCGCTCCTGCCTTGAGCGCGGCGAAGGCCTCGCTCGGGGTAAAGTAGCCAGGGGCCGAGACGAGGCCCGCCGCGAGGGTCGCGGCGATCACCTCGGGGTCGGCGCCGGGCGAGACGATGATCCGCCCGCCCGCCTCCGCCACCCGCGCGACATCTGCGGGATCGAGCACGGTCCCTGCGCCGATCAGCGCCTCCTCGCCGAAAGCGCGCGCGAGGGCCGCGATGCTCTTGAGGGGGTCGGGCGAATTGAGCGGCACCTCGATGATGCGGATGCCGGCCTCGATCAGGGCGGCGCCGATCCCCTCGACCTCATCGGGGCGCACGCCGCGAATGATGGCGACGAGCTGCGTCTCGGCGAACAGGCGGGTGAAGGTCGCGGGTGCGCTCATGCGAGGTGTCCGATGATGGCGCAGATGCCGGCGCGGAAGGCGGCCTCGCCGTCGACGATGCGGTCGCCCGGCAACGCTAGCCGCCGCACCTGCGCGAGCGCGGCGGCGTAGAGCTTCCCTAGGCCCGGGCGCCCGATGAGGAAGGGGGCGGCGTCGCCCAATCGGCCGAGCGCGGCGCGCACCTCGGCGCCGATCAGGAGCCCGCTCGCATAGCTCGCCGCCTCGCTACGCGGGTCGCCGAGCAGCGCCCCGGCGCGCAGGGCAAAGAGGTCGCCCAGCGCATCGCCGTCCGAGGAGGCGTCGACCCCGGCGGCGAAGTCCGCGTCCGGCGCGGCCTCGCCTTCCAGCAAGGGCGCGAGGATCGAGTGGCGGCGGACCAGCGCGAAGACCTCGCCGGTCATCCAGGTCGCGAAGCGGGTGATGCGCCCGCCCTCGACCCGCACCCACTTGGCATGGGTGCCGGGGCAACACAGCAGCGCGTCCTGCGGCACCGCGCCCCATGCAAGCGCGCCCGCGATCTGCACCTCCTCGCCGCGCATCACCTCGGGGCGCGCGGTGCCAAGCTGGCACACGCCGGGGACGATCCCGGTGCGCCCGTCGATCCAGGCGATGCCGGCGGCGAGGCTCGCGATGTCAGCGGGGCAGGGGACGTAGGGGACGTTGCGCCAGCCCCGGTCCGAGCCGATCATCCCGCCGAGCAGCATCGGCCAGTCGCCGAGCCGTTCGCGCAGGGCAGCAGCCTCCGCCGCAAAGCCTTCCGCCGGCACCGAGATGATCCCGCCATCGTCGGCGCAAGCCTGCTCGACCGCGCCCTCCGGCCTGATCCGCCATGCGCGGCGATTGGTCGTGCCCCAGTCGACCGCGATGACCGGCCCGCGCCAATCCGCGCCCGCTGTACCGGCTTTCGTCATGTTCGCTTGCTGCATTATGATTATCATATAAATATGATGTTTTTGAAACGCCAGCCAGGAAGTGCCTTGTCATGAAGATCGTCCGGATCGAGACTTTCCTCGTCCCTCCGCGCTGGCTGTTCGTGCGCGTCGAAGCGGATGACGGCAGCGCCGGCTGGGGCGAGGCCAGCCTCGAAGGGCACGCAGAGGCCGTGTTGGGGGCCTTCGAGGCGATCCGCGACCGGGTGATCGGCGCCGATCCGCGCGCGATCGAGGACATCTGGCAGCTGATCCACCGCGGCGGCTTCTACCGCGGCGGCGCGGTGCTAATGTCGGCGCTCGCCGGGCTCGACCAGGCGCTGTGGGACTGGAAGGGGCGGCATTATGGCCTGCCTGCGCACGAGATGCTCGGCGGGCGGGTGCGCGAGCGGGTGCGCGCCTATGCCTGGATCGGCGGCGACCGTCCCGACGATATTGCCGCCGCCGCCGCCGCGCGCCGGGCGC
Source organism: Erythrobacter sp. (assembly GCA_046076505.1). Lineage (GTDB taxonomy): Bacteria > Pseudomonadota > Alphaproteobacteria > Sphingomonadales > Sphingomonadaceae > Erythrobacter. Next base: position 4,400 of record JBJTSG010000008.1, read on the forward strand.
AGGGCTTCTCGGCGGTGAAGATGAACGCCACCGCCGATGTCGCGTGGCTCACCGCCCCGCACTTCGGCGAGGTGGTGGCCCGGGTGCAGGCCGCGCAGTCCGAGGGCATGGACGTTGCGCTCGACTTTCACGGGCGGCTGCACAAGCCGATGGCCAAGCAGCTTGCCCGCGCGCTGGAGCCGCTTGGCCTGCTCTTCATCGAGGAGCCGCTGCTCTCCGAGCACGCCGCCGCCATTCCCCAGATCGCCGGCCTCACCAGCACCCCCATCGCGCTCGGGGAGCGGCTCTATTCGCGCTGGGACTTCAAGCCGATCTTCGAAGCGGGCGCGGTCGACATCATCCAACCCGACCTTGCTCACGCGGGAGGCCTCAGCGAATGCCGCCGCATCGCCGCCATGGCCGAGGCCTACGATGTCGCGGTCGCGCCGCATTGCCCGCTCGGGCCGTTGGCCTTGGGCGCCTGCCTCCAGCTCGCCGCCAGTGCGCCCAACGTGGTGCTCCAGGAGATGTCGCTCGGCATCCACTACAACGAGGGGCACGACCTCCTCGAGTTCTGCACCGATCCCGCCGTGCTGATCCCGATCGACGGCTTCCTGCCGATCCCGAGCGGCCCGGGGCTCGGCGTGGCCATCGACGAGGCCCGGGTGCGCGCCGCCGCCGCCGCGAGCCCGCACCGCTGGCGCAACCCCGTCTGGCGCCACGCCGACGGCGGGCTCGCCGAGTGGTGAGACCAACGGCTGCGCTGTTGCGCCGCGGCCAAACGGTGAGCGACTTCTCTAAATTATAATATAAATCGGTTTTAATGAGCGGCGAGAGCTTTATCCGCTGTCCTGACGAACAGCGACTCGCAAAGGGGCGCCATGAAAAAAGAGATGAGATGATGCGTGAGATCATTCTGGCTCGCTGCACGGTTTCGATCATGGCGCTCTCGCTCGCAGCGACGGCGGGGGCACAACAGACCTCCGACACGACCACGACCGCCACGACCACCACCGCGGTGAGCGCCCAGCCGGACGCCGCCACCGAGGGCGAGGCGATCGTCGTCACTGGCCTGCGCGCCAGCCTCGAGAGCGTGCGCAACATCCGCCGCAATTCCGACGAGATCGTCGACGCGGTCGTCGCCGAGGACATCGCCAAGCTCCCCGACCTCAACACCGCGCAGATCGCCGCGCGCATCCCGGGCGTGCAGGTTTACCGCCAGGGCGGCGAGGCCTCGAACGTGCTGGTCCGCGGCCTGCCCAACTTCACGACGACCTACAATGGCCGCGAGATCTTCACCGCCGAGACGCGCGTGGTCGCATTGCAGGATTTCCCTGCCGCCAATGTCGCCGCGCTCGAGGTCTACAAGACCTCCGCCGCCGACCTCATCGAGCCGGGCCTCGCCGGCCTCGTCAACGTCCGTTCGCGCCAGCCCTTCGACTTCCAGGATGGTCAGTTCGCAGGCTCGGTGTGGGGTCTTTACACAAGGCAGGGCCGCAAGCTCGATCCCAACTTCAACCTCCTCGCCACCAAGCGCTGGGAGGTGGGCGACGGCG
>JBJTSG010000009.1:0-7810 GCA_046076505.1 Erythrobacter sp.
TACTTATACTTATACTTCTCGCCCGCGCGCGCTCGGCTGCCTCGCTGGCAGAGGCCCGCGCCAAGCGCCTGGCCCAGCTCGCTGACGAGGGCGTGATCGCCCAAGCGCGGGCCGACGAGGCGAAGGCGGAACTCGATCAAGCCCGCGCCAGTGTCGCGCAATTCGCAAGGCTTGCCTCGCTCGGCGGTGTCGGCAGCGACGGCACCATGACCCTGCGCGCGCCGATCGCCGGTCGGGTCGCGGCCGTCGCCGTCGAGACCGGCGGCGGGGTCGACACGCTCACCGCGCCCTTCGTGGTCGAGGCGGCGGGGGCCTGGCAGGTCGAGCTACAATTGCCCGAACGCATCGCACAGGCTGTCCGGCCCGGCATGGCGGTCGAGATCGCGCTGGGCGGCGAAGGCGCGCAGCCGGTCGGCGGCAAGATCATCGCGGTCGCGCCCTCGCTCGATCCGGCAAGCCGTTCGGTCATGGCCCGCGCCAGCATCGGCGCAGCGCCCGGCATCATTGCGGGGCGCAATGTCACCGTCACCATCCTCGGGCAAGGCCGCGGCATTGCCGTGCCCGATCGCGCCGTCACCCGCATCGGCGACAAGGATCATGTGTTCGTCCGAAAGGGCAAGGGCTGGGAGAAACGCGCGGTGACGCTCGCCGCGCGCAGCGGCGGGCTGGCGGTGATCGCCCAGGGGCTGTCAGCGGGCGAGATGGTCGCGGGCAGCAGCGTTGCCGAGCTCAAAGCGATGAACGCGGAATAGGCGCGGATCATGCTCAGCAAACTCGTCGAACGCGCCCTTAACTTGCGTCTTGCCGTCATCGGCCTTGCTGCCCTGCTAGCGGGGCTGGGCGCTTGGTCGTTCCTCAACCTGCCGATCGATGCCTTCCCCGACATCAGCACCACGCAGGTCAAGATCATCCTCAAGGCCCCCGGCATGACCCCGGAGGAGGTCGAGAGCCGGGTCGTCACTCCCATCGAGATGGAGATGCTCGGCATCCCCGATCAGACCGTGCTGCGCTCGGTCGCCAAATACGCGATTGCCGATATCACCATCGACTTTGCTGAAGGCACCGACATCTATTGGGCACGCCAGCAGGTCGGCGAGCGGCTGAATGCTGTGCTGGCCGACCTGCCGCCGGGGGTGGAAGGCGGCCTCGCGCCGATCTCCACCCCGTTGTCCGAGATGTTCATGTTCACGCTCGAAGGGCCCCAGTCGCTGGCCGAGAAGCGCCGCGTGCTGGACTGGACGATCCGCCCGGCCTTGCGCACCGTGCCGGGAGTGGCGGACGTCAATTCGCTTGGCGGCTATGCCGAAACCTTCGAGGTCGCGCCTGACAGTGCGGCGCTGGCAGCGGCGGGCCTCAGCACCGCCGACCTTGCCGCCGCTATCGAAGCGAGCAATCGCAACGATGGCGCAGGCCGCTTGAGAAGTGGCGAGGAGGCGCTGATCGTCCGCGCGACCGGGGCGATCCGCAACCTTGATGATCTGGCGGCGGTGGTCGTGCGCAGCGCGAACGGCACCGTTGTGCGCGTGGGGGATGTAGCCCAGGTGCGTACCGGCAGCCTCACCCGCTACGGCGCGGTCAGCAAGGACGGCAAGGGCGAGGCGGTCGAGGGGCTCGTCATAGCCTTGCGCGGGGCGGATGCGGGCAAGGTGGTCGAAGGCGTGAAGACGCGCCTCGACGAGATCAAGCCCAGCTTGCCGCCCGGCATGAGCGTCAAGGTGTTCTACGACCGCTCCGATCTCATTACCCGCGCGGTCGGCACGGTGGAGGACGCGCTGCTGGAGGCGACCGTGTTGGTCGTGATCCTGCTGCTGCTGTTCCTTGGCGATGTGCGCGCATCGGTCATCGTCGCGCTGGCGCTGCCGATGGCGGTGTTGCTGACCTTCATCTTCATGCGCGCCATCGGCCTCACCGCCAATCTGATGAGCCTTGGCGGATTGGCGATTGCGGTCGGCATTCTGGTCGATGGCGCGGTGGTGGTGGTCGAGAACGTGGTCGAACGCCTGACTGATCCCAAGCACGCGTCTTCGAGCAAGCTTCACAATGTCTTCATGGCCTCTGCCGAAGTCGCCAAGCCGGTCGCCTCGGGCCTTGCGATCATCGCCATCGTGTTCTTGCCGCTGCTGACGCTGGAGGGGCTGGAGGGCAAGCTGTTTGGCCCCGTGGCGCTGACCATCGTTCTCGCGCTAGCGTCGGCGCTGGTGCTGTCGCTGACGCTGGTGCCGGTGCTGGCCTTCTTCCTGCTGAAGGTGAAGGCCGGCGATCATCACGAACCCTGGCTGATGCGCCAGATTGCCCCACGCTACCACGCGCTGCTGGAGGGGGCCTTCGCGCACAAGGCCCGTGTGTTCACCGTCGCTGCCATCGGCCTGGTGCTGGCGGGCGCGGCCTACGCCGTTACCGGTAAGACCTTCCTGCCGGTGATGGATGAAGGCTCGGTGATCGTGCAGCTCACCAAACTGCCCTCGATCGCGCTCGACCATTCGGTCGAAGGCGACCTGAAGGTGCAGCGCGCGATCCTGAAACAGGTGCCCGAGGTGGAATCGGTGATCGCCCGCGTCGGTTCGGACGAACTGGGCCTTGATCCGATGAGCCCCAACGAGACCGACAGCTTCCTCAAGCTGAAACCGCGCGAGGATTGGCGGTATCAGGACAAGGAGTGGCTGGTCGGCGAATTGCGCAAGGTGCTGGCGGGCTTCCCCGGGATCGAGCCGACTTTCACCCAGCCCATCGAAATGCGCACCTCCGAAATGCTCACCGGCGCGCGCGGCGATCTGGCGATCAAGCTGTTTGGCCCCGACAATGCCGAACTGGCGCGGCTGGCGGGCGTGATCCAGACCCGGCTGGAAGGGGTCGAAGGCACCAGCGAGGCGATGACCGTCGCCAATGACCGGGTCGATTATCTGCTGGTTGACATCGGCCGGGTGGCGGCGGGCCGCGTAGGGATGCCGGTGTCCGATCTTCAGGACATGATGCGCGCGCAAGTCGAAGGCGTCCGGGCCGGGATGGTGGCGGATGGGGTTCGGCGCGTGCCGATCGTGCTGCGGGGCGAAGGTGGCGCGGGCAACCTCGATGCGCAGGGCTTTGCCGATCTGGTCTACCGCTCGCCCACCGGTCAGCTGGTGCGCGCCAGCGACGTTGCTGCGGTGGTGCGCTCGGAAGGGCCGGTGAAGCTTGAGCACGAGAACGGATCGCGCTTTGCGATGGTGCAGGCCTTCGTCACCGGGCGCGACATCGTCAGCTATGTCGATGATGCCAAGGCCGATATCGCCGCAAACGTGCCGTTGCCGCAGGGCTACCGGGTCGAATGGGGCGGGCAGTTCGAAAACCAGCAGCGCGCCTCGGCCCGGCTGCTGGTGGTGCTGCCGGTGGCGATTCTGCTGATCTTTGCGGTGCTCTATCTCAGCCTCGGATCGGTTCGGGCATCGCTGCTGATCCTCACCAACATTCCCTTTGCGGCCGTGGGCGGGATGATCGCGCTGGCGGTGTCGGGGGAGTATCTGTCCGTCCCCGCCTCGGTCGGGTTCATCGCCCTCTTGGGGATCGCGGTGCTCAATGGCCTCGTGATGGTCACCTATTTCCGCCAGTTGCGCGAGGGCGGGATGCCGCTGGCGCAGGCGGTGCGGCGCGGGGCAGAGCGGCGGCTGCGCCCGGTGCTGATGACCGCCAGCATCGCCGCCTTCGGTCTTGTCCCGCTGCTGTTCGCGACCGGGCCGGGCTCGGAAATCCAGAAGCCGCTCGCCATCGTCGTGATCGGCGGGCTGGTGACGGCGACCCTGCTGACGCTGGTGCTGCTGCCGATCCTGTATGAACGCTTCGGCGAGCGGCCGGCGGACCATGCCGACGAAATGCCGGAGGCTGCCGCATGATCCGCCACCTCGCCTTTCTCGCGCTCTCAGCCAGCGTGTTCGCCAATCCTCTCGCTGCCGAACCGGGCTTGCCGCCCGAGGAAGCGGTCGCGGCGGCGCTGCTCGATCATCCCAGCGTAATTGCCGCCCGCGCCCGCCTCGAAGCCGCCCGGGCCCGCGCCGATGCCATCCGCAAAGGCCCCCAAGAGTTCACCCTACAGAGCAGCTATGTCCGCCGCGACGTAAACGGCGGGGGCGCCTTCGACGAATTCGATGCGCAATTGACCCGCCCCATTCGCCTGCCCGGCAAGACGCGGCTCGACCGCGAAATCGGTGCGCAGGCGACCATCGTCGCCGAGAATGTCGCCGAAGACGCCCGCCACGAGGCCGCCCTGCTGCTCGCCGCGCACTGGTTCGACTGGCTCTCGGCATCTTCCCAGGCCGAGGTCGACCGCGCGGCGGTCGGCAATTACGAGGCCGCGCTGGCAGCGATCAAGCGGCGGCGGGACATGCGCGATGCGGCGCAGCTCGATGTCGATCAGGCCGAGGCCGCGCTCGCCGAGGCGCGCCGGACGCTGGAGCAATCCGCTGGGCTTGCCGCGCTCGCCCGCGGGCGGCTGGCGGCGCAGTTTCCCGGCCTTGCCCTGCCGCAGCAGGCACCCGAGGTGCCGCTCCCGGCGATGGCCGATGCGCAGCTGTCGCAGCTGGGCGATCTGGTAGTCGTCAACAGCCACATGATCGCCGCCGCCGAGGCCGAGAGCGCCCGCATGGCCGCCGTCGCCGACCGCGCGCGCGCCGAGCGGATGGCCGATCCCACCATCGGCGTCCGGCTGTTCTCCGAATTCGGCGGGCTTGAACGCGGCGCGGGCGTGGTCGTCAGCATGCCGCTGGGCGGAGGGCATCGCCGGGCGATCGCCTCCGAGGCCAGCGCGAGCGCCTCAGCCGCAAGGGCCGACGAACAGCGCGCCCGCTTCGACGTCGCCGAAACCGCCAGCGCCGACGTGACCGAGGCGCGCTTTCGCAACACCAGCTGGCAGCGCGCGCGCGAGGCTGTGGCCGCGCAAATGGCCGCGCTCGAAAAGCTTCGCCGCGGGCACCAGCTGGGCGAGATCGACCTTGCCGACCTGCTGCTTGGCGAACGCATGGTCCACGACGCCTTCCGCCGCGAGGCCGAAGCCCGCGCCGAAGCGATGCGGGCGATCACCCGGCTGCGGATCGATGCGCACGACCTGTGGCTGGCCGACTGACCGAAGGGTAACGGGCGTCGTGACAAAGTTGCGCTGAGCGGCTAGGGCGCGTCTTCCGATGAAGACCCTGCGCGCCCTGATCCGTGACCATGCCCGGCTGACGCTGGTACTGCTGGCGCTTGCGCTGGCGGTGAAGGCGGTGGTGCCGGCGGGGTTCATGCTCTCGGCGGGCGGTGACCGGTTTTTGACGGTGACGATCTGCTCGGATGCGAGCGGGACACCCAAGCAGATGCAGATCGCCATTCCGGGCAAGCAGGACACGGACGGCGATCATTCCGATGCGGCTGCCAAGGCAACGCATTGCGCATTCTCGGGCCTCGGCCATTCCGCGCTCGGCGGGGCCGATCCGCTGCTGCTGGCGGCTGCACTGGCCTTCATTTTGCTGATCGGGCTTGCCCCGCGCCCCGCGCTGCCCCGGCGCGAGCTTCCCTTCCTGCGCCCGCAATTGCGCGGGCCGCCCGCTACCGCCTGACACGCTAACCCCTTGTGTCGGTAAGCCCGGCTCTGCGCCCCTGCGGCGCGGCGGGCTGTCGGAGCTTCTTTCCATGTATGCCATTCATAGCTGCCCCGCCGGGCAGCCGGACGCGGGAATCCCCGCGCAGCGCGCCGACCAAGGCGGGCTGATCCTGCACTTGCAGGAGAACCGCTCGCACCTCTCGCAGGATGCGCGCGTTACCTTCACCGTGCTCATCGCCGTGTTCATGGTGATGGCGATCCTGCCCGCGCTGCGGGGCCAGTGGCTGGTTCCCGGCTTTGCGATCAGCACCATGGCGCTACTGGTCGGGGTGCTCGACTGGCATCGCCGCACCCGGCCCGCCGCTGAATGGCTGGCGCTCGACAGCGGCCGGTTGCTGTGGCGCAGCCTTGCCCACGAGACCGTGGAATGGCCGCTCACCGCAACGCGGTTCGTGATCGACGATGCCGTGCCTGCGCGCCTTCGCCTGTTCCTCGAACACCGCGCCCGCCGCATCGAAATCGCGACCTGCCTCGGCCTCGAGGAGCGCCGTGCGGTTGCCGATCTCATCGCCCGCGAACTCGCCGCTGCCCGCCGGGGCAGCGCGCGGCTGTCCCTGTAATCCTTGGAGACTTTGCCATGATCCGTCATTTCCTTGCCGTCGCCCTGCTGGGCAGCACCATTCTTGTCGCTGCTTGCAACCAGCCCACCGAAGCCCCCGCCGCTACCGAAACAGCGGCAAGCAGCATCGCCGTGACCGACCCCTGGTCGCGCGAGACCGCCGAGGGCCAGAACGCGGGCGGCGCTTTCATGACCATCGCCAACACCGGCACTGTCGCCGACCGCCTGACCGGCGGCAGCAGCCCGGTCGCCGGGCGTGTCGAGATCCACACCATGACAATGGAGGGTGATGTGATGAAGATGCGCCAGCTCGAAGACGGGCTGGACGTCCCGGCAGGGGGCGAAGTGACGCTCAAGCCGGGCAGCTTCCATGTCATGCTGATGGATCTGAAGCAGCCGCTGAAGGCGGGCGACACGGTGCCGCTCACCCTGACCTTTGCGGGCGCAGGCACTGTGGAGACCCAGCTTGAGGTTCGCCCGGCTGGCGCAATGCCCGCGATGGATCACGCCGCCCACGGGAAGGACAAGCCCCATGGCTGACCCCTTCCCCGAACTGGAAGAGGACGTCGCGCCGCAGCGGCAGACCGAGGGGCTGAAGACCCTTCGCCTTGCCCTGTGGGGGCTGGTTGTGCTGGTGGTGGGCATCGGCCTCGTCGCCATGCTCGCCCCTGACCGCGCGCCGCCCGCGAGCGATCAGGCGGCCTATGGTGACCTCATCGGCGGACCCTTCGCGCTCACCGCGCCGGATGGCTCGCGGGTGACCGACCAGACGCTCAAGGGCACGCCCTTCGCGATCTTCTTCGGCTTCACCCGCTGCCCCGATATCTGCCCGACCACGCTTTCTCGCATGGCCCAGCTGAGGAAGCAGCTCGGAGCCGACGGCGAGAAATTCCGGATCGTCTTCGTCTCGGTCGACCCGGGCTACGACAGCCCGGAAGACATCGGCCGCTATGTCGACCTGTTCGGCACCCCGATCCTCGGCCTCACCGGCACCGACAAGGAAGTCGATGCGGCGGTGAAGGCCTACCGCGCCTTCTACCAGAAGGTGCCCACGACCGGCGGCGACTACACCATCGACCATACCGCCAGCGTCTACCTGATGGACGCATCAGGCAAGCTCCAGTCGATCATCGCCTACGACGAAACCAACCCCAGCGCCCTTGCCAAGCTCAAGCGGCTGGTGGGTTGAAGCCTCTCTCTATCAAGGACAATACCGCAATGAACCGCATCTCGCTTGCCGCCCTCCTGGCGGCGACCGCGCTCGCCACGCCCGCCTTCGCGCAGGAGCAGGCCCCCGCGCCCGAACCCGAGACCGGCGGCTGGACACCCGGCAACATCACCGTCACCGGCACCCGTGGCAGCTACGCCGCCGACGAGGCCAGCGTCACCCGCACGCCGGTGCCGCTGATCGAGGTCCCGCAGTCGATCCAGGTCATCACCTCCGAGCTCATCAAGGATCAGGAACTGGTCACGCTCGACGAGGCGCTGCGCAACGTCTCGGGCGTGGTGCCCTCGCTCCCCTCGGAGATCGTGCTGGTCAACCCGATCGTGCGCGGGTTCGAGGCGGAGATCTTCACCGACGGCCTCATCGGCTATGGCGACACCGCGGTGATCGACCCCGGCAGCCTGTGGAATGTCGAGCG
>JBJTSG010000010.1:0-3207 GCA_046076505.1 Erythrobacter sp.
CCTCGAGCGCCGGCAGGAACGGCTGAAGCTTCTCCACCGCCTCGGCGGCGAGGTGGCGATAGGTGGTGATCTTGCCGCCGAACACCGAGAGCAGCGGCGCGGACCCGTCGGCCCCGCCGTCGAGCTCGAAGCGGTAGCCACGTGTCGCCGCCTCGGGCTTGCCGGTGCCCTCGTCGACCAGCGGGCGCACGCCCGAATAGGTCCAAACGACGTCGGCGGGCGTGACGGGCTTGCGGAAGTATTCCGAGGCGCCCGCGCACAGGTAGGCGATCTCCTCGGGGCTGGCCTTGACTGCGTCGAGCCCCTCGTGGTGGTCGACGTCGGTCGTGCCGATCAGCGTGAAGTCGCGCTCGTAGGGGATGGCGAAGAAGATCCGCCCGTCGGGAAGCTGGAAGAAGTAGGCGAAGGGGTGGTCGAAGAGCTTCTTCACCACGATGTGCGAGCCGCGCACGAGGCGCATCTTCTGCGTGGTGGGCTCGCCGGCGCGGCCGAGGAGGTCGAGCACGCGCGGGCCGGCGGCGTTGACGACGGCGCGCGCCATGAAGGTCTCGCCCCCGGCTGCGATGCGCCAGTGATCGCCATCGCGGACCAGCGACGTGACCTCGCAGCGGGTGCGCACCTCCGCCCCGCGGTCGGCGGCGTCGCGGGCGTTGAGGACGACGAGGCGCGCATCGTCCACCCAGCCGTCGGAATAGGCGAAGGCGCGGGTGTATTCGCTCTTGAGCGGCGCGCCGGCGGGGTGCTGGCGCAGGTCCACGCCTTGCGCCGAGGGCAGGCGCTTGCGGCCCCCGATGTGATCGTAGAGGAACAGCCCCAGCCTGAGCAGCCAGCGCGGGCGCAGGCCCGGGCGGTGAGGGAGGATGAAGCGCAGCGGCCAGATGATGTGCGGCGCGATGCCCCACAGCACCTCGCGCTCGCTCAAGGCCTCGCGCACGAGGGCGAACTCGTAGTGCTCGAGATAGCGCAGGCCGCCGTGGATCAGCTTGGTGGAATTGGACGAGGTGCCCTCGGCAAGGTCCCCGCGCTCGAGCAGCAGCACCCTGGCGCCGCGCCCGGCCGCATCGCGCGCGATTCCCGCGCCGTTGACGCCGCCGCCGATCACCGCAAGGTCGAAGACGGGCGCGCTCACCGGATCACCCATTCGGCAAAGGCGAGCGCGGTCAGCAGCGAGGCGATGGTCGCGGCGAGCACCGGCATGACCGAGCGCCAGCCGAGGCCCAGCAGGAGGTCGGTGCGCGTGCGCATCGCGGTGGCGGTGACGGCGAGCAGCAGCAGGGTCTTGGAGAGGGTCAGCGCATGGCCCGCGAGTTCGGGCGGGAAGGCGACCACCGAATTGAGGCCGACCAGCGCGAGGAAGGCGAGGATGAAGCCCGGCAGCACTGGCACCTTCGCTTTGCCCACCCCGGCGGGCAGCGGCTCGACGCGGGCGATCCACAGGGCGGCGAGGGTGACGAGCGGCGCGAGCAGGGCGACGCGGGTGAGCTTCACCACCGTCGCCTGCGCACCGGCGGTGTCGGACACCGCGAAGCCCGCGCCGATCGCCTGCGCGACGTCATGGATCGAGGCGCCGACGAGGAAGCCCGCCTGCAAGTCGTCGAAGCCGAGCATCTGGGCCAATGGCGGATAGGTGACGAGCGCGATCGCGGAGGCCGCCGCGAGGATCACCAGCGTCAGCGTGAACAGCGCCTGGTCGACCCGCTCGCGCCCGATCACCCCGTAGAGCGCGAGCGCCGCCGACGCTCCGCAGATCGCTGTCGCGCCGCCGGCGAGGAGGCCGATCGCGGGGCTCTGCCCCGTGGCGCGGGCGGCAGCGAGCGCGGCGACGAGCGCGGCGGTCATGACAAGGGCGAGGCCGAGGAACGGCACGATCCCCATCGCCGCCACCTGCATCGCGGTGACCTGAAAACCGAGCAGGACGATGCCGGTCCGAAGGCCGTGGCGCGAGACGAGGTCCAGTCCCTCGTGGGTGCGCGCGTCGCCGGCCGCGAAGTTCATGGCGAGGCCGATGAGGAGGCCCGCAAGGATCACCGGCACGCCGTAGTTCTGCGCAAGCCACGCCGCGGCCGCGCCGGCGATGGCGCAGATCGCAAAACCGGGAACGAAGCGACTGAGCGGCTTCCTCGCGGCGGGCGCGGCGGGGCTGGCCGCGGTGCTCTCGGCAAGGATCATCTCGCCGAACAGATCGCCCGCGTAAGCCTCGAATTCGGGGCGCGCCCCTCGGTTCATGCCCTCGCCACCTTGCCTCTATGTCTCACGGTGTCACAGCCCTACCGCCGCGACCCTCTGAATGCAACCGCATGGGCCGTCAGTCAAACGTCGCGGCGGCGGGGGGCTCGGGACGGCGGATCACCGGCAGCAGCAGCTGGAACCAGGCGAGCGCGATGAGGTAGGAGGCGGCGGCGAAGGCGAACAACGGCACGTAGCCGAGCCCCGCATCGAGCACGCGTCCGGTCACGAGGCTGATCGCGACGCCGCCCATGTTCCCCATGAAGGCGCCGAACGCCGTCACCCGGCCCACCTTGGCGCCCGGCACGACATCGGTGATGGTCGAGAAGATCGACAGCGAGAAGCCCTGGTGCCCGGCCATCACCACGCCGATCATCACTGCCACCGGCCAGAAGCCGCCGATCTGCGTCACCAGCGGCAGCGGCGCGACCAGCAGCGCGCAGAGCAGCATCACCGTCTTGCGCACGCGGTTGGGGCTCCAGCCTGCCTCGAGCAGCCGGGTCGAGACCCAACCGGCGGCGAAGGCCCCGATTCCCGAGCCCGCGAAGGCGATCGCGAGCGGCACGGCGAGCTCCAGCGTCGAGAGGCCGAATTCCTTGCGGTAGTAGTCGGCGAGCCAGAAGTTGATGAACCACCAGGTCATGTCGGAGAGCGCCTTGGCGACGACGATCGCCCAGGTCGCGCGCGCGGCGAGGATCGGGCCATAGGCGTCGCCCGCAGCTTGCACCGCCGCCGCATCCTCGCCCCCGCCGCGCTGGTTGAGCGAGGCGATGCCGCGGGCGATCGCCATCCACGCGATGAGCGACAGGAACCCGCCGATCACGCCCGCGACCAGCGCCCCGCGCCAGCCGACCGCCTGCGCCAGGCCGGGGATGAGGAAAGGCATCGCGATCGTCCCGGCGCCGGCGAGCAGCGTCGCGAAGCCGAAGGCGAGGCTGCGCTGGTCGGCGGGGAAGAGGTGCGCGACGGTCTTGATGGTGA
>JBJTSG010000011.1:0-6265 GCA_046076505.1 Erythrobacter sp.
CGCCGCCTCGCTGGTGGCGGGCATGGCCGCGGTGATCGTCGGCCTCGTCGCCGCGCAGGGGACGGGCGCATGAGCCCGAGCCCCTCCCCCGAGAGCGTCCGCCAGTTCACCGTAAGCGATGACGACGACGGCGTGCGCCTCGACCGCTGGTTCAAGCGCAACCTGCCGCAGGTCGGCTTCGCCACCGTTTCGCGCTGGGCGCGCACCGGGCAGATCCGCGTTGACGGCAAGCGCGTGCGGCCCGAGGATCGCCTCGCCGCGGGGCAGGTGCTGCGCGTGCCGCCGGGCGGCGAGGAGGCTGCCCGCGAGCCGGCAAAGCCGCGCACCCGCGCCCTCACCCCCGAACAGATCGCCGAAGCCAAGGACATGGTGATCCGCGAGACGCCGACCGCAATCGTCTTGAACAAGCCCCCCGGGCTCGCCACGCAGGGCGGGAGCAAGACGACCAAGCACGTCGACGGGCTGCTCGATGCTTTCATGGAAGGGAATGCTCCCCGCCCGCGCCTCGTCCACCGGCTCGACAAGGACACATCCGGAGTCCTGCTGATCGCCCGCACGCCGGGGAGCGCCGCGAGCTTCTCCAAGCGCTTCGCCAGCCGCTCGGCGCGGAAGGTCTACTGGGCGCTGGTGTTCGGCAACCCGCAGCTCTCGGAAGGGGTGATCGACGCGCCCCTCGCCAAGCAGCCGGGCACCGGCGGCGAGAAGATGCACATCGACGAGGAGAACGGCGCGGCCGCCAAGACCCGCTACCGCGTCGTCGACCGCGCCGGCCAGCGCGCCGCGTGGGTCGAGCTTGAACCCCTGACCGGCCGCACCCACCAGCTGCGCGTCCACATGGCGGCGATCGGGCACCCGATCGTCGGCGACGGCAAATATGGCGGGCCGGATGCCTTCCTCACCGGGGCGGTGAGCCGCAAGATGCATCTCCACGCGCGGCGCCTGATCATCACCGAGCCCAAGGCGGGGGAAGGTTCGGGCGGCAAGCTCGACGTGACCGCCGAACTCCCGCCGCACTTCGCCCAAAGCATGGAGGTGCTGGGCTTTGACCCGGCGCTGTCCGACGCCTCCCCCTTGCGCGAGGAGGCGCCCGAGAAGACGCCCGAGGAGAAGAAGCAGGCCGCCCGCCGGCACTTCAAGCAGGCACGGAAGGAAACCCGCGCGCCTCGCCGTGCCCGCGGGACGGCCAATGCGAAGGCAAAACCCAAGGCGAAGGGCAAGCCCGCCCCCAAGGGCAAGCCCAAGGGCCCCGGCAAGGGGCCCGCCAGCAAGGGTGCGCGGCGCTGATGCACCCCAACCCGCTCTACCGCAACGACGACCGTGGGCTGATGGAATCGCTCGTCGAGGCGATCGGCTTCGGCATGATCTTCGCGCAGACGCCCGACGGCCCGCGCGTCGCGCACACGCCGCTGATCTCGACCGGCGACGGCGCGGTGCAGTTCCACCTCGCGCGCGGCAATGCCCTCTCGCGCCACCTCGCCGCCGGGGCCGAGGCGCTGATCGTCGTCAACGGGCCGGACGCCTATGTCAGCCCCCGCTGGTACGCAAACCGGGACACGGTGCCGACCTGGGACTACATCGCCCTGGAGCTCGAGGGCCGCGTCAGGAAGATGGCCGACGAGGGGCTCGAGGCGTTCCTCCATGCCGCGATCGAGAAGCACGAAAGCCGCCTCGAGGGCGAACCCTGGCGCGCCGAGGAATCCTCGGAGAAGGTCTGGTCCGGCCTGTTCCGCGGCATCATCGGCTTCGAGATGGAGGTGCTCGCCTGGCGGCCCACCCTGAAGCTGTCGCAGAACAAGTCGGCCGGGGAACGCGAGGCGATCGCCGCCGGCCTCGAAGCGGCAGGACACGCTGCTCTCGCCCACCTCGTGCGGAACATCGCCGCATGACCCGGCTCGCCGTGTTCGACTGCGACGGGACGCTGGTCGACGGGCAGGCGGACGTGTGCTGGGCGATGGAGCGCGCCTTTACCCGCGCCGGCCTCGCCGCGCCCGCCCCCCATGCCGTGCGCCGCATCGTCGGCCTCAGCCTGCCCGCGGCGGTGCGCGCCCTCGCCCCGCAGCTCACCGAGGCGCAGAACCGCGACGTCACCGAATTCTACCGCTCCTCCTTCCGAGCCCGGCGCGAGGAAGGGCTGCTCGACGAGCCGCTCTACGAGGGGATCGCCGCCCTGCTAGCAGGTCTTCATGCCGACGGCTGGAGCCTCGCGGTCGCCACCGGCAAGTCCGATCGCGGGCTTGCCGCCTGCCTCGCCGCGCACGGCATCCGGGACCTGTTCGTCTCGCTCCAGACCGCAGACCGCCATCCCTCAAAGCCCCACCCCGCGATGCTCGAGGCGGCGCTGTTCGAGGCGGGCGCGCAGCGGGAGGAGGCCGTCATGATCGGCGACACCAGCTTCGACATGTTGATGGCAAGGAGCATCGGGGTCGCCGCGATCGGGGTCGGCTGGGGCTATCACGGCGCGAACGAATTGCTGGCGAACGGCGCGGCCAAGGTGGTCGAGGACGCCGAAGCACTCGGCACCGCGCTGAGGGAGACGCTGCCATGACCCGCTCACCGCGCGAGATCCGCGAGGCGCGCGAGCGCACCGGGTTCCTGCTCATCACCGCGGTGCGATTCAGCGGCGTTGCCATGATCATGCTCGGCTTCGCCATCGCCCAGAAACTCATCGACCTGCCGTGGATCGTCGGCGCGGTCCTTGCGGTGGCCGGGTTCTTCGAGTTCTTCTTCGTCCCGCGCATCATCGCGCGGCGGTTCAAGGGCGAGGGATGATCCGGCGGTTCTACAAGGAGGTGACGCTCGCCCCGCAGGCGGGCGGCTGGCAGGTAATGCTCGACGGCCGCGGGGTTAAGACCGTCGGCGGCGCGCCGCAGGTGGTGCCGAGCCAGGCCTTGGGCGAGGCGCTCGCGGCGGAGTGGCAGGAGCAGGGCGAGCGGATCGACCCGAAGAGCCTGCCCCTTCGCGACATGGCCGACTACGCGATCGACATGGTCGCGCCCGATCCCGCGGGCATCGCCAGGGGCCTCGTCGCCTATGCCGAGACCGACACCCTGTGCTACCGCGCCGACCCGGACGAGCCGCTCCACGCGCGCCAGCAGGACGTGTGGGAGCCACTGCTCACGGGCTTCGAGGCGGCGCAGGGCATCACGCTCACACGGGTCAGCGGCGTGCTCCACCGCCCCCAGCCGCCGGGCAGCCTCGCGGTGCTCAAGGCCCGGCTGCGCGCGCTCGATCCCTTCGCGCTCGCCGGGGTGGAGGCGATGACCAAGCTCGCCGCGTCGCTGGTGATCGGGCTGGCCGCGCTCGATGCCGAGGATCCGCTCGCGCTTTGGCAGGCCGCGAGCCTCGAGGAGGAATGGCAGGCCGAGCTGTGGGGCCGCGACTGGGAGGCCGAGGAACGCCGCGCCCGGCGCGAGGCGGACTTCCTGAAAGCTTGCGCCTTCGCGCGGATGGCGCGCGGCTAGGTCAGCCCGCCGCCACCCACTCCGCCACTTCGGCCGCGACCGTGTTCGCCGCCGCGTTCAGCGCCGCGCCGACCGCGCGGGTTTCGGGTGCGACGCCGGTCTCGCGCGCCTCGAAGCGGCGGGTGGTGACCTTGCCCTCGCCGTCGATCCGCAGCGCATCGAAGCGCACCACCGCGGCCGAGGCCTGCGCATCGTAGCCCATGTCGATGAGCGTGCCGCGCAGCGTCACGTTGGCGAGCGTCGCGGTGGTGTCGCCGTCGATGACCATGGCGCCGCCGCGCGCACGGATCGTTTCGCCAACGAGGCGGCGGAACAGGCGCGCGGGCTTCTCGACCCAGTAGGCGTCCTGGAGATAGGCGAGTTCGGTGTCGCTCACCGCCACCGGCACGCGCAGCACGTCGAGCTTGGCGGGGGTGTCGAGCGAGAGGACCGCGATCACCTTCTCGGACGAGCCATTGGCCGGCCCAGCGGGCGCGGGCGCGGCGGGGCTCAGCGTGAGCAGGCTGGCGGGCGGCTTGCCCCCGAGGCTGATGCAGCCGCCAAGCGCAAACAGCAGCGGCAAGGCGAGAAGGGCGGGCCGGGTCATGGCGTTCAGCATCCTCAAGGCTTGTAGTCCGGAAGCGACTTGCCGCCCACCAGCGAACGCGCGCCCTCGCTCTCGAGCTTCTCGGTGATCGCGCGCAGGGACCGGGTCGTGGCGCGCAGATCCTCGAGCGTCGCCTCGGCGTTGGGCAGCGTCGTCGAGCGCAGCTGGCGCACCGCCGGGCGGGTGTCGTCGAGGGTCGCCGACAGCGAGGCGAGTGCGGCATTGGCGCTCCTGAGCGTGCCGCGCAGTTCCGCGGCGAGCGGCTGGCCCTCCTTGTCGAGCACGCCGTTGGTGGTGATCGCCACCTTTTCGACCGCGTCCAAGGTCTGGTTCAGTTCGGCGAGCGTCACGCGGAAGTCCTTGAGGCTCGCGTTCAGTTCCGGCGTGGTGTCGGCCAGCCCGCCGGTCAGGCGGTTGGTGTTGCGCAGGATCCCGGCAATTTCCTTCTGGTTGTCGGGGCCGAGGATCACGTTCAGCTGTTCGGTGAGGGTCGCCAGCCGCTCGAGCAGCAGCGGCGCGTTGGCGACGATCTCGCCGAAGCCGCCGCGGCCCGGCGGGATCACCGGGCGCCCTTCCGGGCAGGCGGTGGTGTCGCAGGTGATCGGCGGATTGTCCTTGCGCGCGCCGTCGAGGAGGATCGTCGAGACCCCGGTGAAGCTCGCCTGGATGGTCGCCTGGGTGCCGACGAGGATCGGCACGTCCTCCTTCACCTTGATGCGCACGCGGACGAATTCGGGATTGTCCTTGGCCAGCGCAATCTGCGTCACCTGCCCCACCGGAACGCCGGCGAAGGTCACCTGGCTGCCTTCGTTGAGTCCCGAGACCGATTGGTTGTAGAAGATGTCGTACTCG
The DNA here is from genome assembly GCA_046076505.1 of Erythrobacter sp. GTDB lineage: Bacteria > Pseudomonadota > Alphaproteobacteria > Sphingomonadales > Sphingomonadaceae > Erythrobacter. Next base: position 4,900 of record JBJTSG010000011.1, read on the forward strand.
TCCTGGTCGCCCTCGTTGAGGCGCGCGATCCAGACGATGAAGGCCGCCAGTGCCGCCAGCAGCACCAGCGTCACCGCGCCCACCCACAGATGATTGGCCCTCGTCTCCATGCGCCTCCTATGCGGCCCGGGGGCTCGGCTTGTCCAACATTATCAGGCCTCCCCCTTCCCCCTGAGGTGTGCGTCATGGGCGGCGCGGCCGCGCGGGCCGTTGAAGTAGTCTTCGATCCACGGGTGATGCGTCGCGATCAGCTCGGAGATGGTGCCGACCGCGATGATCTTCTTGTCGGCAATGACGGCGACGCGGTCGCAGATCTCGTAGAGCGTATCCAGGTCATGGGTTATGAGAAACACCGTCAGACCCAAGGTCTCCTGAAGCTCGCGGGTGAGGCGGTCGAACTTGGCCGCGCCGATCGGGTCGAGGCCGGCCGTGGGTTCGTCCAGGAACAGCAGCTCGGGATCGAGCGCCAGCGCCCGCGCGAGACCAGCGCGCTTCTTCATCCCGCCCGACAGTTCGGCCGGGTACTTCTGCACCGCGTCCTCGGGAAGTCCGGTGAGCAGCACCTTGTAGCGCGCGATTTCGGCCCTGAGTGCAGGATCAAGCTCGGGATGGAACTGCTTGATCGGCACCTCGACGTTCTCGCCGACCGACAGGGTCGAGAACAGCGCGCCGCCCTGAAACAGCACCCCCCAGCGCTCGCGCACCACGAGATCGGTCTCGGCATCCTCGCCGCACAGGTTGCGGCCCAGCACCGTGATGCGCCCGGCATCGGGTTGCTGGAGACCGATGATCGAGCGCATCAGCACCGACTTGCCGGTGCCCGAACCGCCCACCACGCCGAGAATCTCGCCGCGCCTGACGGTCAGGTCGAGCCCGTCGTGGACAGCGACGTCGCCGAAGCGGTTGACGAGGCCCTCGACCACGATCGCGGGGGTGTCGTCCTCGGGGGTCTGGTTGATCCGCATCCGGTCAGCCCCACCCGATCTCTGTGAAGAACACCGCGAAGAAGGCGTCGATCACGATCACCGCGAAGATCGCCGAGACCACCGCCATGGTCGTGCGCCGACCGACCTCCTCGGAATTGTTGCGCACCTGGAGGCCGTTGTAGCACCCGGCGAAGCCGACGATCAGGCCGAACACCGGCGCCTTGATGAGGCCGACCCACAGGTCATAGAGCGGCACGACTTCCTGGATACGCAGCAGGAAGGTGCCGAACGGGATGTTGAGGCCGAACTGGCCGACCACCGCCCCGCCGACGATCGCCACCACCGAGGAGTAGAAGCCCAGAAGGATCATCATGAAGGTCGCCGCGAGGATGCGCGGGATCACCAGCACCTCGATCGGCGAAATGCCGATCGTGCGCATC
>JBJTSG010000012.1:0-3838 GCA_046076505.1 Erythrobacter sp.
CTTCCGATCTGGCCGAGGAAGGCGACCACGCAGTAGGCGCCGCCGCGCGCGCCGAACACCTTTTCGCCGACGGCGGCGGGCACGCGTTCCCATACCGGCATGCGGTGGGGGTGGTTGTCGCCGACGCTGTCGATGTCGCGCACCGCAGCGAGCAGGCGCTCGGCCGCGGGGCTCGCGCCAGCGATGTCGCTTTCGTGGGCGCGGGCGAACTTGCAGACCACGTAGGCGCCGACGGTGTCGATTTCCTCGACCTGCGCCAGATCGACCGTGTGCAAGGGCCCGTCGATCTGCCGCAGCTCGCGTTCGAGAGGTCCGATGTTTGCGAGGGTCAGCCGGCCCGACAGCACCAGCCGGGCGCCGCCCGGTCCCTCGTCCACCAGCTCATGTTGCGCGAGGCTCTGCATCCCGCCCAGGGCTATGGGGCGAATTCACGCCCCTCGCAAGGCTTTGGGGCCGGCCTGCTTCCCTCTCCATCATTGCATCGCAACATGGGTGCTGGCATGGGCGCTTCCCATCATGAGCGACACCTTGCCCACCACCTTCGACCCCGCCGACATCGAGGCGCGCTGGTATGCGCATTGGGAGACGCACGGCTGCTTCCGCCCCGCGCGCCCGGACGCGGAAGCCTTCACCATCGTCAACCCGCCGCCCAACGTCACCGGCTCGCTGCATATCGGCCACGCGCTCGACAACACGCTGCAGGACGTGGTCATCCGCTACGAGCGGCTGCGCGGCAAGGACGCGCTGTGGGTGGTCGGCACCGATCATGCGGGGATCGCCACCCAGATGGTGGTCGAGCGCCAGATGGAGGCGCGGCAGGACAAGCGCACCAATTACTCGCGCGAGGCATTCGTCGAGAAGGTGTGGGAGTGGAAGGCCGAGTCAGGTGGCACCATCACCAACCAGCTGCGGCGCCTCGGCTGCTCGATGGACTGGAGCCGCGAGCAGTTCACGATGGACCCGCACTTCACCCGCGCGGTGATCAAGACCTTCGTCGACCTCTATAACGACGGGCTGATCTACCGCGACAAGCGGCTGGTGAACTGGGACCCGAAGCTGAAGACCGCGATCAGCGATCTCGAGGTCGAGACGCAGACGATTGCGGGGAGCTTCTGGCACTTCAAATATCCGCTCGCCGACGGCGCGACGCTGGAGGACGGGCGCGATTATCTCGAAGTCGCCACCACCCGCCCCGAGACGATGCTCGCCGACATGGCGGTGGCAGTGAACCCGGCCGACCCGCGCTATCAGAGCGTGATCGGCAAGTTTGTGATCCTGCCGCTGACCGGCCGCCGCATCCCGGTGATCGCCGACGAGCACGCCGATCCCGAGCTGGGGAGCGGCTGCGTGAAGATCACGCCGGGGCACGACTTCAACGACTTCGAGGTCGGCAAGCGCGCGGGGATCGCGGCGGCGGACATGCTCAACATGCTCGATGCCGAAGCCAACGTGTGCCAGACCGCCGACGGGCTGGTGCCGGAGGAATTCCTCGGCCTCCACCGCTTCAAGCGCGACGGCGTCGACGGCGCGCGCGAGCTGGTGGTCGCGCGGATGAAGGCGCTTGGCCTGCTCATCCCGCACATCACAAAGGACAAGGAAGGCAACGAAGTCGAGCACGACGCCGAGCCGCGCCAGATCGCCACGCCCTTCGGCGACCGCGGCGGCGTGGTGATCGAACCGTGGCTGACCGACCAGTGGTATGTGAACGCCGCGGAACTCGCGAAGAAGCCGATCGAAGCGGTGCGCTCGGGCGACATCCAGATCGTCCCCAAGACCTGGGAGAAAACCTTCTTCAACTGGATGGAAAACATCCAGCCCTGGTGCGTCTCGCGGCAATTGTGGTGGGGGCACCGGATTCCGGCGTGGTTTGCGGACGACGGCCGTTGCTTCGTCGCCGAGGACGCAGATGCCGCGCAGGCGATGGCGGGCGAAGGCGTGACGTTGACGCAGGACGAGGACGTCCTCGACACGTGGTTCTCCAGCGCCCTGTGGCCCTTCGCCACGCTGGGGTGGCCGGAGGCGGATAGCCCGCTCCTCCAAAAGCACTTCCCCAACAGCCTCCTCATTTCCGGCTTCGACATCCTGTTCTTCTGGGATGCGCGGATGATGATGATAGGCTTCTACAACATGGGGCAGAAGCCCTGGGACACGCTCTATCTCCACGGCCTCGTGCGCGCGGCGGACGGGGCGAAGATGTCGAAGTCCAAGGGCAATGTCGTCGATCCGCTCGGCCTCATCGACCAATACGGGGCCGACGCGCTGCGGTTCTTCATGGCGGCGATGGAAAGCCAGGGCCGCGACATCAAGATGGATGAAAAGCGGGTCGAGGGATACCGCAACTTCGCCACCAAGCTGTGGAACGCGGCGCGCTTCTGCCAGTCCAATGGCATCGGCGCCTCCGACACGATCAAGGCCCCGCCCGCCCGCCTTGCCGCCAACCAGTGGATCATCGGCGAGGTCGCGGCCTGCGTCACCGAGATCGAGCGCGCGATGGCCGACCTGCGCTTCGACGCGGCGGCGAACGCGATCTACCAGTTCACGTGGAGCAAGTTCTGCGACTGGTATCTGGAGCTGATCAAGCCGGTCTTCGCCGGTGACGCCGACAGCCCGCCCGCCGTGGAAACCCGCGCGGTCGCCGGATGGGCGCTCGACCAGATCCTCGTCATGCTCCACCCCTTCATGCCCTTCATCACCGAAGAGCTGTGGCACAAGCTGGGCGCGCGCGATTACGAGCTGATCGTGGCGCAGTGGCCCAAGCCGGAAGCGGAAGTCAGCAAGGAAGCGACCGACGCGATCGACTGGGTGATCGATCTGACGACGAACACCCGCTCGGCCAAGAACGAACTCGGCATCGCGCCGGGGGCAAAGCTGGCCGCGTGGCTGGCCGCGCCCTCCGACGTCGCGGCACGCACCATCGAGCGCTCCAGCGCCGCGATCGAGCGCTTGGCGCGCCTCACCCCGGTGACCATCGGCGAGGCCCCCGCAGGCCCTGCCATGCAGGTGACAGCGGGCGAGGACGTGTTCGTCATCCCGCTCGAAGGGATCGTCGACATCGCTGCGGAGAAAGCGCGGCTCGAGAAGGCGCTGGCGGCCTCGCAGAAGGAAGCCAAGTCGCTGGAGGGCCGCCTGTCGAACCCCGCCTTCGCGGAAAAAGCCAAGCCCGAAGCGGTCGAAAAGGCCCGCACCGATCTCGCCCACCATACGAGCGAGGCCCTGCGGCTGACGGCGGCGCTGGCGCGGCTGGGGTGATGGCGATCCTCCCCGAACCGGGGTGGGGGACCGCGCCGCGCAGCGGCGGGGTGGAGGGGCGCGCGCGCCTTTCCGCTTGCGCGCCGGTCCGGATCACGCTCGCGTGCCCCTCCACCATGCTGCGCATGGTCCCCCTCCCCCGGTGGGGGAGGATATGAACCTCACCCTCGCCACCGACGACACCGGCGGGCCGGAGATCTTCGCCTCGCTCCAAGGCGAGGGGCCGAGCGCCGGAATGCCGGTCGCCTTCGTGCGGCTGTCGCGCTGCAACCTCGCCTGCACATGGTGCGACACGGCCTATACGTGGCGGTTCGAGGGCGACAACCGTCCGCACCGCGACGGGATCGCGTTCGACCGCAAAGCCAATCAGGTGACGCTCTCGCCTGCCGAAACGGCGGAGCGGATCGCGGCGCTTGGCCAGAAGCGCCTCGTCATCACCGGGGGCGAGCCGCTGCTTCAGGCGGGCGCGCTGGCCGAGATGCTGGGGCATCTTCCTGATATCAGCGTCGAGATCGAGACGAATGGCACCGTCGCCCCGCCGGTGCGACTCGATATCCGCGTCGACCAGTACAATGTCAGCCCCAAGCTC
>JBJTSG010000013.1:0-5512 GCA_046076505.1 Erythrobacter sp.
CCTTTCTTCACGCCCTTCGAGGTGCTCGAAAACCAGGCAGGCTTCTACGGCATACCCGCCGCCCTGCGGCGCAGCGAAGAGCTGCTCGCCGCGGTGCGCCTGTCGGACAAGCGGAACGCCTATGCCCGCACCCTGTCGGGGGGCATGAAGCGCCGCCTGCTGGTGGCCAAGGCGATGGTGCATTCGCCGCCGATTCTGGTGCTCGACGAGCCCACCGCCGGGGTCGACGTGGACCTGCGCCGCCAATTGTGGGAGCTGGTCAGCGAACTCAACGGCGAGGGCGTGACCGTGGTGCTCACCACCCACTACCTCGAAGAGGCCGAGGAGCTGTGCGACCGGATCGCCATCATCAACCACGGCAGGGTGATCGCCGACAAGCCGACCCGCGAGCTCGTCGAGATGGCGCGTGAGAAGATCGTCGCGATCACCACCGAGGCGGACCTCACCGCGGCGCCGGCGCACGCCGCTTTCGCCAAGGTCGAATGGGACGGCGCGCGCGCGGTCGAGGTGACCTACGACAAGGACCGCCTCAGCGCCGGGCAGGTGCTCGGCATCCTCCAGAGCCAGGGCATCGCCATCGTCGACGTGACCACGCGAGAGGCCGATCTCGAGGACGTGTTCGTTCAGCTTACCGCTGCGGTTCCGGACAGCCCCGCCTGATCGGCCGCTGCGGCCGCTGGGCTAGGCCTTCGACGTGCTCTTGCGCCAGTTGCGCCGCGACAGGCGAGTGATCGGCGCGCCGCAATGGCGGCAGGTTCCGACATAGTCGTGGCCGTTCCAGACGACCTCCCTGCGATCGGGGTCGTGGCGGTTCAGCAGGCATCCGACGAGCCCGAAAACAAGCATGCGCTTTGGTCCCGAGGAGAGGGTTGGCTTCCTTGTTCTTGCGCCCTGCAGGCTGTCGCGCTTCTCCGAACGCATCACCTGCTGGCGCTTTGCTAACACCATGTTGCGCCGCAACCTAGTGACAATTGCGCAATTCCAGCGCGTCCGGCCGCCGGCATGGCCCTTGCCGAAAGCCGATTTGCGGCCCATGGCGCGAGGCATGTCGAACCTCGAGGCCTTGGCGCATCCGCATGACGTGCTGGTGATCGGATCGGGCGCGGCCGGGCTGACCGCGGCGCTGGCGCTGGCGGAGACGCGGCGGGTGCTGGTGCTGGCCAAGGGCTCGCTGACCGGCGGCTCGACCGCCTGGGCCCAGGGCGGGATCGCCGCCGTGCTCGATGCGGGCGACACCTTCGCCGACCATATCCGCGACACGATGGTGGCGGGGGCGGGGCTTAATGACTTGGCCACGGTCGAATTCGTGATCGAGCGAGCGCCCGCCTCGATCGACCGCCTGTGTGAACTGGGCGTGCCCTTCAACCGCGAGGCCGAGGCATTGCATCTCACCCGCGAGGGCGGCCATTCGCACCGCCGCATCGTCCATGTCGACGACGCGACCGGCTGGGCGGTGCAATCGGCACTGCTCAAGGCGGCCGAGGCCAACCCCAACATCACCCTGTTGCCCGGCAGGACCTGCATCGACTTCATCACCGACCGCCACCGCGAGCAGTTCTCGGCCGCGGGCCGTGTGTGGGGCGTCTATGCGCTCGACGAGGCGACGGGGCATGTGGAGCGCCATGTCGCCCGCGCCACTGTGCTTGCCACCGGCGGGGCGGGGCGCGTTTATCAATTCTCCACCGCCCCGCGCGGCGCGACCGGGGACGGCATCGCGATGGCGTGGCGGGCAGGCGCGCGGGTCTCCAACATGGAGATGATGCAGTTCCACCCCACCTGCCTCTACCACCTCGAGACAAAGAACTTCCTCATCACCGAAGCCGTGCGCGGCGAGGGCGGGCGGCTCGTCAATCCGCGCACCGGCGCGCGCTTCATGGCCTTCTACGACCCGGAGCGCATGGAGCTCGCCCCGCGTGACGTCGTCGCCCGCGCGATCGACGCCGAGATCAAGCGCTTTGGCCTCGACTACGTCCACCTCGACATCAGCCACCAGCCCGCCGACTTCGTGAAGGGGCACTTCCCGACGATCCACGAGAAGCTGATGGGGCTCGGGATCGACATGACCAAGGAGCCGATCCCTGTGGTCCCCGCGCAGCACTACACCTGCGGGGGCGTGGTCGTGGACCTCGCCGCGCGCACCGACGTGCCGGGGCTGTGGGCGGCAGGCGAGTGCACCGAGAGCGGCCTCCATGGCGCGAACCGCCTCGCCTCCAATTCGCTCCTCGAGTGTTTCGTGTTCGGCGAGGCCGCCGCGAAGGACATCCTCGCGCGCTGGGAGACGCTGGAAGCGCCGCCTGCGATCCTTCCCTGGGACGAGAGCCGCGTCACCGATTCCGACGAGGAAGTCGTCATCAAGCAGAACTGGACCGAGATCCGCCGCTTCATGTGGAACTATGTCGGCATCGTGCGCACCTCCAAGCGCCTGCAACGCGCCGCCAGCCGCATCGAGCTTCTGAAGCGCGAGGTCGAGGACTATTACGGGTCTTTCCGCGTCACGACCGACCTCATCGAACTGCGCAACCTCCTCCAGGCGGCCGACCTGATCGTCCAGAGCGCCCTGAAGCGCAAGGAGAGCCGCGGCCTGCACTACACGCTCGACTACCCCGAGCTGGCGGACGAGGCGAAGGACACGGTGCTGGTGCCTTAGGGCCGGCTTTCAATCTCCGTTCGCACTGAACTTGTCGAAGGGCAGTCATTCTGAGTTCCGGCAGAGCCGCAAGCAAGACGGTGCTTCGACAAGCTCAGCACCAATGGGACAGGTGAGTTCGGCCAGCGTTCAGCCGCACGGCTGTAGCGATGTGCCAAATGTTGAAACCACGGGGCGCAAGATGAATAAGCTGCTGACTTCCCTTTTGCTTGTCGCCTTGCTTGCGACGCCCCTTGCCGCCCAGGATGAGCCAGCCGAATCCGAAAACGCCATCGTCGTCACCGCCCAGCGTTCGGGCGCGCCGATGTGGACCGTCACCACCGCGACCGGCACCGTCATCCTCGTCGGCGAGATCCGGGCAATTCCCGAGAGCACCCCGTGGGAGCCGGCGAGGCTTGAGGAGGCGACCCGGCAGGCCGACCGCGTGATCCTCGGCGCGCGGCCCAAGATTTCGCCGGGGGACATCTTCCGGCTGATGCTCGGCGGCGACAAGGTCACCAAGCTGCCCAAGAAGACGGTCGCGAGCGATTATCTGAGCGAGACCGAATGGGCGCGTCTCTCCGCGCTGGGCAAGGCGCACAAGGAAGACTACGAGCGCCAGTCCTTCCTCCTCACCTCCTTCCGCATGCTGCGCAAGGAGCTGCGCTTTAACCGCGACACCGCGCGCGAGCCTGCCGATGTGGTCAAGGACGCGGCCGAGAAAGCCAAGGTGCCCATCGCCCGTGCCGGCACACTCCGGGGCGAAGACATCATCGACACGCTCTTCGCCGCGCCGCCGACCGATCACATCCCCTGCCTCAAAGCGGCGATGAATGCGGTGGATGCGGGCCAGCAGGTCGTCGAACAGCGCGGGAGTGACTGGCGGCGCTACCGGATTCCCGCCGTCATGGCGAACCCGCTCGAGACGGCGCTCGGGCGCTGCTGGCCGTGGGCGGACGAGACTTTGGGCAGCGAACTCAGGAGCATCTGGGTCGAGCGGATCGCCGAGGCGAGCGCCGCCAAGGGCACGACGCTCGCGGTTGTCCCCTTGCGGGTGTTGGCGGAAAGCGGCGGGGTGCTTGACCAATTGGAGCAGCGCGGCTTCGATATCGCCGGACCCCCGTGGAAGTGAGCCGCGCGGGGCCTTGCTGAAGGAACCGCCGCGATCATGCCCACCATCCGCACCCCCAACACCGGCATCGAGCTCTTCTACGAGGACAACGGTCCCGCCGATGCCGAGGTGATCCTGCTGGTCATGGGCCTCGGCGCGCAGATGACGCTGTGGCCGGACGAGCTGGTCGCGGCGCTGGTCGGCGACGGGTTCCGGGTGATCCGCTACGACAACCGCGACATCGGCCTCTCGCAGAAGTTCGAGGGCGCCCGCGCGCCCTCCCCGGCGATCCAGGTGCTCAGGAAGAAGATCGGCTTCCCCGCCAAGGTGCCCTACAAGCTCAAGGACATGGCCGACGACGGCATCGGGGTGCTCGATGCGCTCGGGATCGACAAGGCGCATGTCGTGGGCGCTTCGATGGGCGGGATGATCGTCCAGCTGATGGCGATCCATCACCCCGAGCGGCTGCTGAGCATGACCTCGATCATGTCGACCACCGGCAGCGGCAAGCTTCCGCAGGCGGAGAAGAACGCGATCGAGGCCCTCACCGCGCCGCTGAAGGGCATGGACGAGGAGACGCTCGTCGCCCACGGCCTCAACATCGCGCGCAACATCGGCAGCCCCGACAGCGCTGAATTCCCTTTCGACGAGGCTGCCCAGAAGGAGCGGGTGATCCGCAACATGCGCCGCTCGGTCTATCCGGCGGGCCTCCCGCGCCAGCTCGCCGCGATCATCGACGACGGCGACCGCACCTCGCGCCTCGCCAATGTGCGGGTCCCGACGCTGGTGCTGCACGGCGAGGCCGACCCGCTGGTCAAGCTCGCGGGCGGCGAGGCGACCGCCGCGGCGATCCCCGGCGCGCGGCTGGTGACGGTCCCCGGCTGGGGGCATGACTTGCCGATCCCGCTTATTCCGCGAATCGCAGGGGAGATTTCCCGCCACGCGCGGGGGGCTTGATCGCCTGCACAACGCTGGCCCACCCCGCTGCGACTAGCCGGCATGCTGGCAAGTCTTGCGCCCTCCCCGTTGCGGGAGGGGTTGGGGGTGGGCGGGGCTAACGCTGCCCCATCGCTTTCCATGGGATGATATCCGGATCGCCCGGCCGCGCCTCGGCTGCCTCGCGCGCCTCGGCATACATCGCGCGGATGATCGGCAGCTCGGGATAGACCTCGGTCATGAACCCGAGCAGCGGCCGGGTGTCGACATAGCAGATGCGCCGGCCGGCAAAGCCGAACTCGCTGACCATGGGGTAGCCTTGCGCCACGAGGTGGTCGCGGGTGGCCTCGTAGTCGGGCGCGAAGGTCGCGCAGTGGTGGAGCACGGACTGGCCGTCCGCCCGCAGCATCTCGTGGAAGGCACTCGGCGCGTCGGAGACGACCTCGATCACCTCGACGTTGATCTCGCCGGTCTGGGCGAAGACCCCGCGGATGCGGATCGGCGCGGCGGGTTCGCCGCGATAGACGTGGTCCGCCAGCACCCCCTCGCTGCCGCCGCAGAAGGGGCCCCAGCCATAGGTGCGATTGAGCGCGGCGCAGCCCTCCTCGAGATTCGGCACGAGGAACGCCATCTGGACGAGGGTGACGGGGAGGATGCTCACGCGTTCGCGTCCAGCCACGCGCGCGATGCGCGGGCGCATTCGCGGGCGCGTTCGACGAGATCGGGGAAGGCGTCGCGCAGCGCGGCTGAGCGTTCCTCTATCGCCATCGGCAGGTGCACGGGCAGGGCATCGACCATCGCGGCCAGCGGGAGGCCGCCTTGGCCGAGCGGCATCCGGC
>JBJTSG010000014.1:0-7779 GCA_046076505.1 Erythrobacter sp.
AGGCGCTCTTGTGCACCACCCGCAGGAATTCGCGCGTTGCCGCATCGCCGCCCTGCCAGTCGCGCTTGAGCACGATCCGCCGTCCGTCGGTGAGCACAAAGGCCGAAACGTCGATCGCCTCGGCGCGGGCATGAGCCGAAAGGCGCTCGGTGCCCGCGACCTTGCGGCAGGCATAGGAGCCCATCGTCTCGATCCGCGCGACGGGGCTGCCCAGGATCTCGCGCGCGGCACGGTCGACGCCGAAGCGCGCCCAGTCGCCGAAGGCCTTGGCGACATTGCACTTCACCGGACCGAGATTGGCGACCGAGAGCGGCGCGCGGTCGCCGGCGAGCGCCATCAGCTGCACGGTGCCGAGCTTGTTGCAACCCGGCGCCGCATAGGTGTCGGGCAGGAGGTCGAAACGCGCGCCCGACGCACCGAGGTCGGAGATGCAACTGCTGTCCTCGGGCCGCGTCATGACGCTCTGAGGCGCGGAAGCGACCGGCATCGCGGGGCGGGCCGGCGCGCGCGCGGCGGTGCTGGCGGAACCCGGAGCGGGGCCGCCGCGGCCTTCCGGGATGAGCGAACCGCAGGCCCCCAGCAGCGCCATCGCGCCGACCAGCAAAGCCCCTCTGCCAAGATGTGCCACCTGTTTCATAGCCACGCACTATTGCGCAGGTAACCTTAAGGTGGGGGCAAGAAACTGGGTTAAGGAAAACTTCCCGAACGCCGGAAAAGACGCAGGATTGAAGCAGCTCAGCGCCCGCGCGGGCCGCCCGTCGCAAGGCTCACCGCGACGATCGCCGCGAGCGCGGCAAGAAAGCCGGGGACGATCTCGTAAAGACCAGGACCGCCCATGAACGCCTTGCCCCAGCCGAGCGCGATCCAGCCGGCGACGACCGCGGCGCCCGTTACCAGTCCCGCCACTGCGCCTGCCCCGGTCATCCGCGGCCAGGTCAGCGCGAGCAGGATCAGCGGGCCGAAGGCCGCGCCGAAGCCCGCCCAGGCATTCGCCACGAGGCCGAGCACCTCGCTGTCGGGGTCGGCCGCGATCGCCAGCGCCGCGGCGGCGACCAGCGCGACAGAGAGCCGCCCGATGTTCACCGCCTCGCGCTCGCTCGCGTTCCGGCGCAGGAACAGGCGGTAGAAATCCTCGGTGAGCGAACTCGACGAGACCAGCAGCTGCGAGGAGATCGTGCTCATGATCGCCGCGAGCAGCGCCGCGTAGAGGAAGCCCGTCACCGCGGGGTGGAACAGCAGGCCGGCGAGGATGATGAAGATCGTCTCGGGGTCGTCCACCGCAAGTCCGTTCGCTTCGGCATAGGCGCGGCCCGCCAGACCCACCAGCACCGCGCCGGCGAGCGAGATCACCATCCAGCCCATCCCGATGATCCCCGCGCGCGGCACGTTCTCGACGCGGTCGATTGCCATGAAGCGCACGATGATGTGCGGCTGCCCGAAATAGCCGAGACCCCAGGTGACCGCGCTGATCACGCCCACCAACGTTGCCCCCTGCGAGAGGCTCAGGAAGCCCGGCTGCCGCACCGCGCCGAGGTCCAGCGCGGCGCTGCCGCCGGCGTCGGTGAGGATGACGAGCGGCATCACCACCAGCGCGACCATCATGATCATGCCCTGCACGAAGTCGGTGAGGCTGACCGCGAGGAAGCCGCCGATCGTGGTGTAGACGAGCACGATCCCGGCAGTGAGCAGGATGCCGACCGTGTAGTCGCTGAGCCCGGTCACAGGGAGCGAACCGGCGAAGGCGGTGACGAACAGCTTGCCCCCGCCGACCATGCCGGACGCCGTGTAGACGGTGAAGAAGCCGACGATCACGATCGCCGAGACGACGCGCAGCACCGTGCCCGCTTCCGGGAAGCGGTTGGCGAGGAACTGCGGGATGGTGAGGGCATTGCCGAGCCGCTCGGTCTGCTCGCGCAGACGCGGGGCGACGATGATCCAGTTGGCCGCGGCGCCGACTGTGAGGCCGATCGCGATCCACGCCTCGACCAGCCCGGAGGCGTAGAGCGCGCCCGGCAAGCCCAGCAGCAGCCAGCCCGACATGTCCGAGGCCCCGGCCGAGAGTGCAGTAACCGCCGGCCCGAGATCACGGCCCGCAAGAAGGTAGCCTTCCGAGGTCGCCCGGGTCTTCGCCCAGGCATAGATGCCGATGGCGATCATCAGCAGGAAATAGGTGGCGAGCGCGGCGAGGGTCCAGGTGTTCATGGGGCAGGGGCGTAACAAGTCGCACCGCGCTTGACCACCCGGCCGCAGGCGCTGGACTGTGCATGGTCCGCGCGCGCCCGCTACGGGGCCTGGCCGGTCCAGATCGTGTCCAGCCGCGGGCGCAGCAGCGTGCGTGCCGTGGTCGCCCGGAGGTGATCGTCATCGACGTAGAGCGGCAGGCCGTCGGGGCCGAGCGTCCTGCAGCGGCCGGTCGCGCAGAACAGGTCGGAGAGGGGGAGGTAGCGCACCTGCGGCGAGCGGGCCGCGACGCGGCGCAGGATCGCCTCGCTCCGCCCGGCGCGCGCCGCGAACTCGGCCTGCGTGACGTCCGCGGCGAGCGGCAGGCCCATCAGCCGGCGCCGCGCGGTATCGAGCGGCACGTGCCGCCCGACCTCGGGAACGGGGCCGATCAGCACGACCCTGCGACCTTCCGCGACCAGCCGGTCGACCGTCTCGGCAAGTCCCGCTTCGATGAGCGCCGCGTTGTCGGTGCCGGCCGGGCGCCGCGCGGGATCGCCGACCCATTCGAAGACGATCCCGGTGCCGCTCTCGCCGCGGTAGGGCGTGCCTTCGACCAGCCGCGGCCAGCGCGCCGCGAGGATCACCAGTTCGACCTCCCGGTGCTTCGCGAGCCACGACCAGACCGATGCCGTGAAACCCGCGCAGGTCCCGTTGCCCGCGGTCTTGCGCAAGCTTGCCACGGGCGTGCAGCCGATCTGGCCCGCGAAAGTGCCCGATCGGCCCGCCGCGCGGGCGGACTGGCCAATCCACGCGGCGAGCATCTCCGCGTGGCTGTCGCCCCACAGAAGGAAGCGCGTGCCGTCCCTGCCGGCCCGTGCGAGCCCCAGTTTGCACAGGCCCTGTCCGGGTGCCCGGTCAAGGCAGATTTCCCGGTCGGGGTGTCTGTCGTGGGTCGTGTTGGCGGTAGCGATGACCTCGGAGGAGAGGCGCGAGGGCACGCCCCTGGCCTAATGGATCGTCTCGCCGAGCGCGCCCAGCAGCCCGAACACCACTGCCGACAGGGCGAACACCGTGGTCCGGCTCGGCCCATCGGGCGGCCGCATGCGGAAGGGGCGCTCCATGAAGCGCCACGAGAGCCACGCGGCCGCGAGCGAGGCGGCGACTGCCCCTGCCGCCGTCGCGTTGGAGATGCGCACCCATCCCTCGAACACCCGGACGAAGGCGAGGATCGGCCAGTGCCACAGGTAGAGCGAATAGGAGACGAGCCCGATCCCGACGAGCGGGCGGAGCGCCAGCAGGCGGCTTGCGCGCGATCCGCCGCCCTCGCCGCCGATCCAGATCAGCAGGGTTGCGCCCAGCACCGGCGGGAGTGCGGCAAAGCCGGGGAAGGGGGTCGCGGCGCTGTACAGGGCGACGGGAGCGAGGATCGCCAGCAATCCGGCGAGCCCGAGGCCCTCGCGCAGAAGGCGCGCGTGCGGCGGTGCGGGGCGGGTGAGCGCGAGCATCGCGCCGGCGCCCAGCTCCCAGACGCGAAAGACGATGAGGTAGAACACCCAAAGGGGCCGCGCATCGATCAGGGCGGCGGCCGCCGCGAGGGAAAGTGCGGATAGGCCGGCCACCACCGCCAAGGCGCGGCGCGACCAGCCCGCCCATGCGAGCCCCATCAGCAGCAGGGGGAAGATCAGGTAGAACTGCTCCTCGACCGCCAGCGACCAGGTGTGCAGCAGCGGCTCGAACTCGGCCGCCGGGGCGAAGTAGTCGAGCGAGCGCGCCGCGCTGACGTTCGAGGCGAACAGTACCGTGGCAAAGGTCGCGCGGCCGAGACGCAGCAGCTCCTCTGGCATGAGCAGGTGCCAGCCGACGAGCAGCGTGGCAGCGAGCACCACGGCGAGCGGCGGGAGAATGCGCCGTGCGCGGCGTTCGTAGAAGCCGGCGAGCGAGAAGCGCCCCTCGGCGATCTCGCGCGCGAGGATTGCGGTAATGAGGTAGCCCGAGATGACAAAGAAGACGTCGACCCCGACGAAGCCGCCCGGGAAGCCGGGGACGCCGGCATGGTAGAGCACCACCGGAAACACCGCGACGGCGCGCAGGCCGTCGATGTCGCGCCGATAGTCCATGCCCCGTGTCACGCCCTCTGGAAGCGCACCGAAGCCGCGCCCGGGGATCGGCTTAGGCGTGGGCGAGGCGCGCCGCAAGCGCGCGAGGGCGAGCCCCTCAATCCTCCTTCTTGCGCCGCGCCTTCTTGCGTTCGTGCGGGCACAGGATCGCCTTTCTCAGGCGGATCGACTGGGGCGTCACCTCGACCATCTCGTCATCGTCGATATAGGCGATGGCCTGTTCAAGGCTCATGCGGCGCGGCGGGGTGAGGCGGATCGCGTCATCCTTGCCCGACGAGCGGATGTTTGTGAGCTGCTTGGCCTTCAGCGGGTTCACTTCAAGGTCCTCGGGCTTGGCGTTCTCGCCGATCACCATGCCTTCATAGACCTTCATCTGGGGGCTGATGAACAGGGTGCCGCGCTCCTCCAGCGAGTTCAGCGCATAGGCCACCGCCTCGCCATCGCCGTTGGAGATGAGCACGCCGTTGATGCGGCCCTCGATCGGACCCTTGTAGGGGCCGTACTTCTCGAACAGGCGGTTCATGATCCCGGTGCCGCGCGTGTCGGACAGGAACTCGCCGTGGTAGCCGATGAGCCCGCGCGAGGGGGCGGAGAAGGTGATGCGGGTCTTGCCCATCCCCGAGGGGCGCATCTCGACGAGGTCGGCCTTGCGGCGCTGCATCTTCTCGACGACCGTGCCCGAGTGCTCGTCGTCGACATCGATAACGACCGTCTCGTAAGGCTCCATGCGCTGCCCGTTGTCCTCACGGAACAGCACGCGGGGGCGCGAAATGCCGAGCTCGAAGCCTTCGCGGCGCATCGTCTCGATGAGCACGCCCAGCTGCAATTCGCCGCGACCGGCAACCTCGAAGCTATCCTTGTCCTCGGATTCCGTGACGCGGATCGCGACATTGGTTTCCGCCTCGCGCAGCAGGCGGTCGCGGATCATGCGGCTCGTCACCTTGCTGCCTTCGCGCCCGGCGAGGGGGGAATCGTTGACCGCGAAGCGCATCGCCAGCGTCGGCGGGTCGATCGGCTGGGCGGCGATCGGGTCGAAGACCGAAGGGTCGCAGATGGTGTTGGCGACGGTCGCCTTTTCGAGGCCGGCGAGTGCGATGATGTCGCCCGCGCGCGCGATCTCGACCGGCACGCGCTCGAGCCCGTCGAAGCTCATCAGCTTGGTGGCGCGGCCGGTTTCGATCACCTTGCCGTCCATGTCGATGGCGTGGATCGGGTCGTTGACCTTGATCGTGCCCGATTGGACGCGGCCGGTCAGCACGCGGCCCATGAAGTTGTCGCGGTCGAGCAGGGTCGCGAGGAAGGCGAACTTGGCATCGGGGTCGAGGCCGGGGGCGGGAACGTGCTCGATCACCTTGTTGAACAGCGGGGCGAGGGTGCCGCTGCGCGCGTCCATGTCCTCGCTGGCATAGCCTTCGCGGCCCGAAGCGTAGAGCACCGGGAAGTCGAGCTGTTCGTCATTGGCATCGAGGCTGACGAAGAGATCGAACACCTCGTCGAGCACTTCCTGCGGGCGGCCATCCGGGCGGTCGATCTTGTTGACGACGACGATGGGCCTGAGGCCGAGCGCCAACGCCTTGCCGGTGACGAACTTGGTCTGCGGCATCGCGCCTTCGGCGCTGTCGACCAGCAGGATCACCCCGTCGACCATCGAGAGGATGCGTTCCACCTCGGCGCCGAAGTCGGCGTGGCCGGGGGTGTCGACGATGTTGATGCGGGTCGTTGCGCCGCCCTGTTCCCACTCGACGCTGGTGCACTTGGCGAGAATGGTGATCCCGCGCTCCTTTTCGAGATCGCCCGAATCCATCGCGCGTTCCTCGACGCGCTGGTTCTCGCGGAAGGTGCCCGACTGGCGGAACAGCTGGTCGACGAGGGTGGTCTTGCCGTGGTCGACGTGGGCGATGATCGCGATATTTCTGAGGGCGGACGACATGAGGGAGGCACTTTTCGGTACAGGCCGGAGGCGGGGGTCGCATCCGGGGAGGAAACGGGCATCAGCACGCGCGGGGCGGCTGCATCGGGCAGGGTTATCGGGGCACGGCCGCGCACCCGACGCTACGGCTCCCGGGGTTTCGGGCCGTGCGCGCGGACGTGCTGCGTTGCACAATCGCCGCGGCGCCTAGCAGGGGAGGGCGCCATGGGCAAGGTGCAAGCGCGGCGCCCGGCCCGACCGCCCGCCCTGCGAGGTGTGACCCTTGGGCAACATTCATGCGGATAGCCCCGCAAAACCATCGGTCTGGCGCTTGTCGGTGAGCCGATGAAGGCTTATCAGGGCGCCTCAACGATCCCGGGAGAGAGCGCACAGGGACGGTGCGTGCCCATGATGAGGGCGCCGGGATCGAGGGAATTTTTGGAGAGGAGCTTCCATGAACTCGAATTTCACCGGCGCGGCCGGCGCTGCCCGATTCAGCCTGCTTGCGGGTGCTGCCACCATCGCCCTGGCCCTGCCGGGTGCGGCCTTCGCGCAGGATGCGCAAGGGGCCGAAACGCCTGATGCCGACAACGTCATCATCGTCACCGCGAGCAAGCGCGAGCAGACCCTGCAGGAAACCCCGATCTCGGTCTCGGTGACCAGCGGTGAGACCATCGAGCGTGCGCAGATTCGCGACGTTCTGGACCTCCAGACCGTTGTCCCCTCGCTGCGGGTCAGCCAGCTCCAGACCTCCTCGGCGACCACCTTCATCATCCGCGGCTTCGGCAACGGCGACAACAACTTCGGCATCGAGCCCTCGGTCGGCGTGTTCATCGACGGCGTGTTCCGCTCGCGCTCGGCTTCGGCCCTGTCCGACCTCAACATGATCCAGCGCGTCGAAGTGCTGAACGGGCCGCAATCGACCCTGTTCGGCAAGAACGCCAGCGCCGGCGTCATCTCGGTCGTCACCAAGGAGCCGCAGTACGAATTCGGCGGCCAGGTCGAAGCGGTCTATGGTAACTTCAACCAGGTATTCCTGCGCGGTGAGGTGACCGGCCCGATCAGCGAGCAGATCGCCTGGTCGCTCGACGGCACGTACCAGCGTCGCGACGGCTTCGGCCGGATCGTCAACCTCAACAACGCCGAGATCAACGACCGCAACCGCTGGTCGGTGCGCGGCCAGCTGCTCATCGAGCCGAGCGCCGACGTCAAGATCCGCATCATCGGCGACTACGGCAAGATCGACGAAGTGTGCTGCCAGACTAGCAACCTCGTTGTCGGCGGCATCACCCAGTTCGCCGTCGGCGGCGTGGGCGGGCGCTTCCCGACCAACTTCTTCAGCGACGACAACTTCCTCAACGTCATTCCGGTCAACACCAACGAGAACTACGGCATCTCGGGCCAGCTCGATTGGAACTTCGGCAACATCTCGCTGACCTCGATCACCGCCTATCGCGAGCTGAAGAACTTCTTCAACCAGGACATCGACTTAACCAGCGCGGACCTTTCGACCGAAATCCGCGACCAGAGCGTCGACACCTTCACCCAGGAACTCCGCCTCACCTCGGACTTCGACGGGCCGATCAACTT
>JBJTSG010000015.1:0-31534 GCA_046076505.1 Erythrobacter sp.
GCCGGCGTCGAGCACGCCGAGCTTCATGTTGGCCTTGGCCGCCGAGAGCTTCTGCACGCCGAGCGCCCGGACGAGCGCGGGGGGCATTGTCTCGCCGCCGATCGGGAAATTGACAATCGAGCGCTGGGTCTGCGCACCCCAGTGGACGTGCGCGGGCACCGCCACCTCGCCCAGCGAATCGGTCTCGATCCGCACCTCACCGCCAGCCGTCGTCATGTCACTCATCGAACTGATCCCTCGCTAAGTCGATTTGCACCCCACAGGGTTTGGCGCTCCCCTAAGCACCGGCGCGCGGTTTGGTCAAAGGCTCAAAATCGCAGGGCAGATGAGGTCCGCGCACGGGGCAAAAGCCTTGGAAGGCGGTCCGCACGGGTCTAAGGAGAGGGTTGACGGACTGTATTACACCCCCAATACAGTCACACCGAAGAGAACGATGACCACGATGACGATGACCCTCCCCGACACCGCCACCGCCCGCCGCGCGATGATCGACAGCCAGCTGCGCACCAGCGGCGTCAACGAGGAATATGTCCTCGCCCGGATGCTCGCCGTGCCGCGCGAGGGGTTCCTGCCGGCCGATAAGGGGCCGCAGGCCTATATCGACCGCGCGGTGATGCTCGGCACCGCCGGCCATCTCGCCTCGCCGCTGTTCTACGGCAAGCTGCTCTCCGAAGCCGCCCCCGGCCCGGACGACCGCGTGCTGGTGGTGAGCGGCGGCACAGGCTACCTCGCCACGCTGGTCAGGCCGCTGGTCGGCGACATTACCGAGATCTCCGCCGCCGACGCCGCGGGACTGAGCGGCACCGGCAGCTACACACTGATCCTCGTCGACGGCGCGATCGAACAGCTTCCGCAAGGCCTCGCCGACGCCCTCGCCGACGGCGGGCGCATCGCCACGGGCCTCCTGCTGCGCCAGGTCACCCGCCTCGCGAGCGGGCGCAAGATCGCCGGGCAGGTCGCGCTCCAGCCGATCGAGGACCTCGGGGTGCCCGTGCTCCACGCCTTCGACGCGCCCAAGGGCTGGACCTTCGCGTGAGCTGCAAGCGCGCCCCTGCCAGTCTCGCCGCCGCGGCCAGCCTGATGGCCATCGCCGCGCCCGCAGCGGCCGACGATCTGCGCGAGGCGCTGGTCAATGCCTACAACACCAACCCGACGCTGCAATCGGCCCGCGCCAACCAGCGCGCGGTGGACGAGAGCGTGCCGATCCAGCGCGCCCAGGGCCTGCCCTCGGTGAACGTCACCGCGACCGAGACCGAGTTCCTGCGCCAGTCGGCCAACGCCTTCACCGCTCCCGAGCGCAACCTCAACGTGGGTGCCCAGCTGCTGGTGCCGGTCTATTCGGGCGGCGCGGTGCGCAACGGCATCGCCGCGGCCAAGGAGCGCGTCGAGGCCGGGCAGGCGGACCTGCGCAACTCGGAAAGCACGCTCTTCGCTCAAGTGGTTGCGGCCTATATGGACGTGCTGCGCACCGAGGCACTGGTGGCGCTCGCGCAGAACCAGGTCGCGGTGCTGCGCACCAATCTCGAGGCGACCAGCGACCGCTTCGAGATCGGCGACCTCACCATCACCGATGTTGCGCAGTCGCGCTCGCGCCTCGCGGTGGCCGAGGGTGACCTGCAATCGGCGCAGGCGAACCTCATCGCCGCGCGTGAGGCCTATGTCCGGCTCGTCGGCAAGGAGGCGGGCGAGCTCGCGGCCCCGCCGCCGCTGCCGGGCCTGCCCGCGACCGTCGGCGAGGCGATCGTCACCGCGCTCGAGAACAACCCCAACCTCCAGAGCGCCAAGCAGCGCGCCGAGGCGGCCGGATTCGACACCAAGGTTGCGGGCGCAGGCCGCCTGCCGACCGTCGGCTTCTTCGTCAACGGCCAGTATTCGGACTTCTTCGGTACCCTCGGCGGGCCGATCGCGGCGAACTTCGTCCAGGCAGAAACCACGGCGAACGCCGGCGTGCGCGTCACCATCCCGATCTTCCAGGGCGGCCTGCCCGCCGCCCAGCAGCGCCAGGCCGGCGCGCGCGAGAGCGCCGCGCTCGAGGACGTGATCGCCGCCGAGCGCCAGATCATCGCCGAAACCCGCTCGACCTACGCCAACTGGCAGGCGGCGAACGCCGTCATCAAGAGCGCGCAGGCCGCGGTCGAGGCGGCGGAACTGAGCCTCGAGGGCGTGCGCGCCGAGAACTCGATCGGCAACCGCCAGATCCTCGACGTGCTCAATGCCGAACAGGAGCTGGTCCAGGCACGTTCGCAGCTGGTGACAGCGCGGCGCAACGCCTATGTCGCCGGCTTCAACCTGCTGGCGCTGATGGGTAGGGCCGAGGCGCGCGATCTCAACCTCGACACCGGGGGGCCGCTCTACGATCCGAAGGTCAACGCCGACCGGGTCAGCAGCAAGATGTGGGACTGGGACCGCGACCCCGAACCTGCCCCGAAATCGACCAGGACCGTTGACATCCCCCCCGCCACGGCGACAATCGGGCCGCAATTGCTGCCCGGCGAGTGACGTTTCGGTCCCGATTCGGGACAACGCCGGGCCTTTGAACGGGGCTAGGAACGATGGCGCAGGAGAACGAACCTTCGGTCGAGGAAATCCTCGAATCGATCAAGAAGGTGATCGCCCGCGACAACCGCGCCGGCGCGCTCGAGGCGCGGCGGCGGCGGATGCTCGCCACCGAGGACGAGGACGCCGCCGAGCCTGCCCCGCTGGTGCGCACCCACAAGGTCCGCGACACGGAGGAGGTGCTCGACCTGTCGGACATGGACATCGCCCCCGAGCCGGCGGCACCCGCCATGCCGCTCGCCGCGCCCGAGGAATCCCCGCTGATCGCCGACACGGTGCGCGACCAGATGCAGGAGAACCTCGCCGCGCTCGCAATGCTCGCCGAACCGCCGGCGCGCCCGCAAATCGTGCGCTCGGGCGAAACCTCGCTCGAGGGGCTGACCCGCGAGCTGCTCCGGCCGATGCTCGCCGAATGGCTCGAGGCGAACCTGCCGGCGATGGTCGAGAACCTCGTGCAGGCGGAAATCGCACGGATCGTCGGCAAGCGCCGCTAAGGGTGCTGGCGCAGAAGGCGCGGGCGGGCTAACCGTCCCGGCCATGCATCGCCTGACCGTCCGCGCCGCCCTGATCGCCGCCACCGCCCTCGCTCTCACCGCACCGCTCGCTGCCCAGGATACGGCCACGCCTCCGCCGGGCGTGACCACGCCGCCGATGAGCGCGCAGGATCTCGTCACCCTGCCGCGGCTCGGTGCCCCGGCGGTGAATGCTGCGGGGACGCTGGCGGTCTACACGGTCACCACCACCGATCCGCAGAGCCTCAAGCGCACGCCCACGCCCTATCTCCTCGACCTCGCAACCGCGGGCGCGAAGCCAGTCGAGATCAAGCTGGCGCTCAAGGGTTCGGACTTCGCCTTCGGCGCGGACGGCGCGCTCTATTTCCTGAGCAGCGAGAGCACCCAGAAGGATGCCGCGGCGCGCGCCCGCGTGTGGCGCGTCACTCTCGCCCCGGACGGCACGGCGGGAACGCCGCAGCTCGTGACGGCAGCGACGGAGCGCGACATCGCCGGCTTCAAGCTTGCGCCCAACGGCAAGGCCATCGCCGTGTGGGGCGAGGTGCCGCGCGACTGCCCGACCTTTGGCTGCGCCGACGCCAAGCCCGCCTATCTCCCCGGCCCCGGCACCGGGCGCCTCTACGAGGGCGGCGAAGGCTTTGTGCGCCACTGGGACCGCTGGGCGACCCCGGGCCTTCACAACCGCATCTTTGTCTTCCCGCTCGCGGGCGGCGTCGCGCAGGGGCAGGGCGTGTCTGCGGACGGCACGGACCCCGCGAACGGCATAACTGCCGACACGCCGACGATGCCCTTCGGCGGGGGTGAGGAGCTGGCCTTCGCGCCCGATGCCAGCGCGCTCTACTTCACCGCGCGGCTCGCGGACGGGCGGGAGCCGCTCTCGACCAACCTCGACATCTACCGCTCGAAGCTCGACGGTGCGGCGCCCGACCTCCTCACCGCCAGGAACGAGGCGACCGATACCCAGCCGGCGGTCTCGCCCGACGGCAAGCATCTCGCTTGGCTTGCCATGGACCGCCCGACCTACGAGGCCGACCGCCTCTCGGTGCGGCTGATGGACCTGAAGACCGGCACGATCCGCAATCTCACAGAAAAGGTCGACCTCAGCTTCGGCAGCCTCGCCTGGGCGCCCGACGGCAGGAGCCTGATCGCAATGGCCGAGAAGGTGCTCGACGTCCCCGCCTTCCGCATCGACGTCGCCACCGGCAAGGTCAGCGAACTCAACCTCATGGCCGGCAACGAGGCGCACATCGCCAACGTGGTGCCGCTGCCCAAGGGCGGGGTGCTGTTCACCCGGGATTCGCTGGGCGCCCCGGCGGAACTGTTCCTGTCGAACGACATGGGCCAGGCCCGCCCGCTTACCGATGTCGCGACCACCCGCATGGGCCGCCTTGCCAATATCGTCACCCGCCGCTTCAGCTTTGTGGGCGCGCATGGCGACACCGTCTGGGGCCAGATCACGCGGCTTGCGGACCAGACCGGCCCGATCCCGGCGATCCTCTTCATTCACGGCGGTCCGCAGGGATCGTTCAACGACAGCTGGTCGAACCGCTGGAACCCGCGCGTCGTCGCCTCGCAGGGCTACGCGGTCATCTCGGTCGATTTCCACGGCAGCACCTGATACGGGCAGGCTTTCACCGATGCGATCAACAAGGACTGGGGCGGAGGGCCGCTCACCGACCTTCACAACGGTCTTGAAGCCGCGCTCGAACTCGACACCCAGATCGACGGCAGCCGCGCCTGCGCGATGGGGGCGAGTTATGGCGGCTACATGGTCAACTGGATCGCCGGCAACTGGCCGGACCGATTCAAGTGCATCGTCCAGCACGACGGCATCTTCGACACCCGCTCGATGTATTATTCGACCGAGGAACTGTGGTTCCCGCGCTGGGATTTCGGCGGCTCCTACGAGCAGAACCGCGAGCTCCACGAGAAGTGGAACCCGGCGAACCACGTCGCCAAGTGGAAGACGCCGATGCTGGTGGTCACCGGCCAGCTCGACTTCCGCGTGCCCTACAGCCAGGGCCTGATGAGCTTCACCGCGCTGCAGGAGAAAGGCATCCCCTCGCAGCTTCTCGTCTTTCCCGACGAGAACCACTGGGTGCTCGGCGCGAAGAACTCGCTGCAATGGCACAACACCGTGTTCGCCTGGCTCGATCGCTGGCTGAATCGGGACGGGGCCAAGGCCAAGTGAGCCAGGAACTCGCCGCCGCGCGCCATTCGCTCGCCAAGCACTATGGCGACCCGGACGAGGGCACCGCGATCGCGCGCCACATCCTCCTGTGCGCGGTATCCGAAAAGCAGAAGTGCTGCTCGAGCAAGGAGGGCGAGGAGGCCTGGGGCTACCTCAAGTCGCGCATGAAGGAGCTCGGTCTCGTCGGCCCGCAGCGCGACGCCTCAGCCAAGCGCGGCCCGGGCGACGGCGTGCAGCGCACCAAGGCGGACTGCTTCCAGATCTGCGCCAAGGGCCCGATTGCCGTCGTGTGGCCCGACGGCGTGTGGTACCACTCCTGCTCGCCCAAGGTGCTCGAACGGATCATCCAGGAGCACCTGATAGGCGGGGTGCCGGGCGAGGATTACCGCCTCGCCCCGAAGCTCGGCGGCGAGGACTGAACCCTCAATCTTCCCGCGGGCTCCAGATCTCGTCGCGGCTCGGCATCTGGTTGTCGACCGATTCGTCGTGGCCCGTCCCGTTCGACAGGAACACGAGGCCCATCAACCCGCCGCCGAGCAGCATGGTAAGGCTGATCCCCAGCGCCACGGCGATGTAGAAATGCACCGAGATCGCCCCGTTGTAGGCGAACAGCAGCCCGACCGCGATGGCGACCACCAGCACCGTCACCGCCAGCAGCAGCTTCATGATCCGGCGGTAGCGCGCCCAGGCGTGAGCGGCGTTGGCGGGGTCGTCGAGGGGGGACTTGCGGGCCATGCTTCCGACATGGCGCGCGCGGGTCCGCTTGGCAACGCGCGAAAGCTGCAAGGGGCGCGGCGTGCGGCGCAAGACCGCCTGCGACGGGCCGTAACCCGCAGGAGTCGCCTTTTGTCGGGAATCGTGGCATTTTCCTTATCCGGAGAGGGAGATTGCCATGACTGTATCCCGGATCATCGAACGGCGCGGCCCGTCCGACATCATCGCCTGCGACTGCGCCACCCCGGTCCATGACGTCGTCCAGACCCTCGCCAGCAAGCGCATCGGCGCGCTGCCGGTGATGAAGGAGGGCAAGGTGGTCGGCATCGTTTCGGAACGCGACGTGATCTACTGCCTCGCCGAGAAGGGCAGCGCGTGCCTCGGCGAGCCGGTCGAGCAGATCATGACCTCGCCGGCGGTCACCGTGGAGCCTGCGACCACCGTCGACGAGGCCCTGGGCATGATGACCCGCCGCCGCTTCCGCCACTTCCCGGTGGTGCAGGACGGCGAGCTCGTCGCCTTCATCTCGATCGGCGATCTCGTGAAGCACAAGATGGACGAGGTCACCCACGAGGCCGAGGCGCTGCGGCAGTACATCACAGTCGCGTGACGGCCTTGAGGATCGGCCCGGCGCGCATTAACTTGGCATCATGAGCGCCGAGCCCCTGATCCTCACCCCGTCCGCCGCCAAGCGCGTCGCCTTCATCGCGAGCAAGCAGGCGCGCCCAGCCATTCTGCGCCTTGCGGTCGAGGGCGGAGGCTGTTCGGGCTTCCAGTACAAGTTCGACCTCGCCGAGGCGGCCGAGCCGGACGATTCCGTCTCCGAGACCGACGGGGTGAAGCTGGTGGTCGATCCCGTCAGCCTCGACCTTATCGCGGGAAGCACGGTCGATTTCGTCGAATCCCTCGGCGGCGCGGCCTTCAAGGTCGAGAACCCCCAGGCCGCCGCCGGCTGCGGCTGCGGGGCGAGCTTCGGGATTTAGGTTGATCTCCTCACGCGTCATTGCGAGGAGGCCCATCGGGCCGACGCGGCAATCCACGGACTGACCTTGCGCCCGGCACGAACCGCCGGGTCATGGATTGCTTCGCTCCGCTCGCAATGACGAGGGTGCCCTGCATGAAGATCGCCACCTACAACATCAACGGCATCAAGGCCCGCCTGCCGCGGCTCCTCGAATGGCTCGAGGAGACCCGCCCGTCGGTCGCCTGCCTCCAGGAGATCAAGTCGCAGGACGAAGGCTTCCCCGCCGCCGAGATCGAGGCGCTTGGCTATGCGGTGATCGTCCACGGGCAGAAGGCCTTCAACGGCGTCGCGATCCTCGTCGACACCCGCGCGGGCTACACCTGCACCGAGGTCAAGCGCGGGCTCGGCATCCCGGGCCCCAACGAGGGCGACGAGGAGCAGGCGCGCTATCTGGAAGCCGATGTGAGCGGGGTGCGCATCGCGTGCCTCTACCTCCCCAACGGCAACCCCCATCCGGGGCCGAAATTCACCTACAAGCTCGCGTGGATGGCCAAGCTCCGCGCGCGCATGGCCGAGCTGTGGGCGGACGAAATCCCGACGGTCGTGCTCGGCGACTTCAACGTCATCCCCCACGACGACGACGTATGGTCGGTGAAGGCGATGGCGCACGATGCGCTGATGCAGCCCGAAAGCCGCGCCGCCTATGCGCGGCTGCTCGCCGATGGCTGGGTCGACGCGATCCGCACCCACAACCCGCGCGGGGGGGTTTGGACCTTCTGGGACTATCAGGCGGGCGCGTGGCAGCGCGACCACGGCTTTCGCATCGACCACATCCTGCTCTCACCCGAATGCGCCGACCGGCTCGAGGCGAGCGGCGTCGACAAGGCCTATCGCGGCCGCGAGAAGGCGAGCGACCACACGCCTGTCTGGGTCAGGCTTTCAGCCTGATCCTCGCCGCGTTTCGCGCTACGCGCGAGCGGCTGCGGGCTCCCGTTCGGGCTTGCGGCGCTATGCGCCGAATCCCGTCCTCATGCAGCGGTTGAAAAGCACAGCCGGGGGCTGAACCGGTAGGGCGATGAAGGTGCGGCGAGGATCACCGATAGAAAATGTGCGTGTCGATCTGCGCCAGCCGCGTCTTCCCGGCGCTCCAGCCGGGGCGGACGTAGCGCGCGTGGAAGAACACCGCGTCGCCGGCGGGCGAATCCCACAGGCCCTTGTCGGCGATCCGCGCGATCGCGACCGCGCGCTTCCAGGCGGCGGAGCCGGTGGGGACGCCCGGCATGGCGGCGCCGCGCATGAAGGAGAACTGCCCGGGCTGGGCGACGACGCCGCAATAGCTGCGGGGCCAGCGGCCGTCCTCGGTGCGGTTGACGATCACCTGCGCGACCGCGAGCTGCCCTTCAAGCTCCTCGCCGCGGGCCTCGAAATAGACCGCGCCAGCCAGACACTTCATCTCGGGCGTCAGCGGTTCGGCAGTGTCGATCATGCCGATCAGCTCGTCGAGCGATCCGGCTTCAGTGAGGACAGGAACCTCGCGGGTCGCGAGCGGCTGCACGACGGGCTCGGAGACGAATTCGGCGGGGGTACCGGGAACCAGCTCGGGCGTTTCAGCCGGGGCGGGCTGGCCGAGATGCTCGCTGGCGGCCTCGGCCAGGGCGACGGCATTGCTGCCGGTCGGGAACATCGTGGTCGCGAGCGCCAATCCGGCGATCGCGGCGAAGGTGGTGGTCTTGCGACTCATGAACTCGGCGAATCGGGCGGTGAGCGCGCACGGGCGCAGGCGGGAACCTTGATCCAATCGCTGACGATGTGGGGGGTCCTGAAAGCCTGCCGGCCGCTCCCCGTCTGCGTGCTGGACGATCGGCCGAATTGCCGCCCTGCCAGCCTGCGCTTGGGAGTGGCGGCGATCTGGCGCCGGGTGCCGTTAACGTCAACTCGTTTCGTCGCAGGCCGCGATGAACCGTTCGGGATCTGCGATATTAAGCTCGATTAGCCAAATATCGGGATCCTGCTGCCGGCGACGAGCCAGATACTCGGAAAATTCCTGATGTTTCTCAGCATCTTCCCGTTTCGTCGCAACAAAACTGCGCGAACCATCGAGCTGCGGCATCCTTTCGTGCAGCACGGCCCCTTCACCATGGCACAAAGTCACAATGAGGATGGTGCCCGCGTCGCGTTCCCCTTTGGCGAGCACCGTGGCGAATCCCCCCTGCGCCTCGGCACGGCGGATGATCGCGCTCGCCTCGAGGTGGGCGGGCAGCCTCGCTGTCACAGCCCCGAGGGCCCGCCCGCCGCGTAGCCCGGCAGGCTCGAGAGCGGGATGCGGCTGCGCATGAAGGTGCCGGTGCCGCGCCCGATCTCCTCGCCCTCCTCGTCGATCAGCCGCGCCTCGGCGACGAACACGCGCCGCCGCCCGCTTACCCAGCGGCCCTCGGCGGTGACCGTCCCGGCGCGCACCGGCTTGGTGAAGTGGAGGTTGAAGCTGGTCGTCAGCAGGAATCGGTCGGTCGCCAGCGTGTTCGCGGCATAGAAGGCCGCGTCGTCGAGCATCTTGAAGTAGATCGTCCCATGCGCCGCTCCGGCCGCGTGGTAGTCCTCGGGGGCAACGGTGAAAGTCAGCCGCGAGCGCCCCTCGCCCGGGATGTGCAGGGCCGAGGCGAATTTCGCGTTGACCGGCGCAGAGGCATAGAGCCGCTCGAGCGCCCGGTAATGCTGCTCTGCCCCGCTGGCCGAAGGAAACTCGTCACTACCGGGCATGGAAGGTGGATCGGATCAGGCCGCGGTGCGCAGGAACTGGTTGGTCAGCAGCGCGTAGGCCGCCTCGGTATCGGGCGCGTCGGCGAGCATCTGGAGCATCGTCTCGTCCCGCGTCAGGCGCGAGATCGCGGCGAGCGCGTGGAGGTGGGTCGCCCCGGCGTTCTCGGGCGAGACAAGGCCGCACACCAGCGTCACGGGGCGCGAATCCGCCGCACCGAAGTCGATCGGTGCCTCGAGCCGGATCAGCGCGAGGCTGGGACGGCGGACATCCTTGCTGCGGCAGTGCGGGATCGCGACGCCGCGTCCGAAGCCGGTGCTCCCCAGCGCCTCGCGCGCCTCGAGGTTTTCCAGCACCTCGGACGCGTCCAGATTGTAGGCCGCGCTCAGCAACTGCGCCGTGCGCGCGAGCACCTTGGGCTTTGTATCCAGCCGGGCGAATGCGATCGCCTGCGGTGAAAGAGCAAGGTTTACGTCCATCTTGTCACGAATCCCGTAACGTGCAGCCTCAAGTGGCAAAATCCGGTCGGTCGTGCTCTAGCACTGCCCTCCGGGGCGGAGCCCCTCCTGCTGCCGCCGCCTGGGCTTGTCGATAGTGGCGGCTTGCCCGAAAGGCAAAACTGTCACCAGACCCTATCTTGGTTCGACCCATCCGATCGAACCGTCGGCACGTCGATAAACCATATTATGCCTTCCCGTGCCAGCGTTTTTGAAAAACAAGGCCGTGGTATTGCGCAGGTCCATCAGCATCACCGCGTCGGCGACCGAGGCGGTGGGAATATCGACGCGGGTCTCGGCGATCACCACCGGGGCTTCGGCGACAACCTCCTCTATCTCCTCCGCTTCCTCGACTGCGAAGATGGTGTAGGCGGCCTCCTCCTCGCTGCGGGCATAGCTCGCCTGCTCGTGGCGGTCGGTGAGGCGGCGCGTGTAGCGCCTGAGCTGCTTTTCGATCTTGCCGACCGCGTCGTCGAAGGCGACGTGGACATCATGCGCGGTGCCCTGCGCCTTGAGGATCAGGCCCTGCATCACGTGGGTGACGATGTCGCAGGTGTAGGAACCCGCCGGCGCCTTGCCGAAGGTCACGTGGCTGGAAAGCGCGCGGTCGAAATACTTGTCGACGATCGCGCCGAGCTTGTCGCTCGCATGGCTTTGCAGCGCGGCGCCCGTGTCCAGCTGGTGACCGGACATCCGAATGTCCATGAATGCAGTCCTCCCGTCCAGAAGTGAGGATCCCAGTTTGAGGTAGTGGGTCGCGTCGGGGCTTCAACTGGCCCAGATCGCGTCCTTGATTCCGCCGATGAAGGCGAGATGGCGCTCCAGCTCCTCCGGGCTGGCAGCATGAGGACGAGGTTCGCGGCGCGGCTTGTCGGTCGCGGGGCGATACCAGGGTGCGGCAGGGCCGGTGTCGACGTGAACCGGCGCCTCGAGGGGGGCATCGACGAGCCCGAGCCCGATCTGCCGCCCGCCGGTCAACTCGACATAGACCTGCGCGAGCAGCTCGGCATCGAGCAGCGCGCCATGCTTGACGCGGTGGCTCCGATCGATGCCGTAGCGGGTGCAGAGCGCGTCGAGGCTGAGCTTGGCGCCGGGGTGCTTGCGGCGGGCGATGGCGACGGTGTCGACCATCCGGTCCATGCCGATCGGCGCGCGGCCGACCAGTTCGAGCTCGGCATTGAGGAAGCCGAAGTCGAAGCCGGCGTTGTGCGCGACCAGCGGCGCATCGCCGAGGAATTCGAGCAGCTCGTCCGCCAGTTCGGCAAAGCGCGGCTTGGTGGCCAGGAAGGCGGCGGAGAGGCCGTGGACCCGCTCGGCCTCGACGGGCATGTCGCGATCCGGGTTGAAATAGGCGTGGAAGGTGCGGCCCGTCTCGACCCGGCCGACCATCTCGACACAGCCGATTTCCACCATGCGGTCCCCGGTCTTGGGATCGAGCCCGGTGGTTTCGGTGTCGAAAATGACCTCGCGCATTTGATGCACTATCTGCCTGACTCGCGGAGCTTGCAAGGGGCCGCTTGCATCATTTTGAAGCGATCACAGCGAGGCGATGAGCGCCGCGACCTGGGCGCGGGTCTCCTCGAGGCTGGTGCCGGTGTCGATGACATGGTGGGCGCGCTCGCGCTTGTGCGAATCGTGGAGCTGGAGGCCGAAGATGTGCTCGAACTTCTGCTCGGTCATGCCCGGGCGGGCGAGCACCCGGGCGCGCTGGACCGCCTCGGGCGCGGAGACCACCACGACGAGATCGACCGAAGCGTGCCCGCCGCGCTCGAACAGCAGCGGGATGTCGAACACGACCGCACGCTTGTCGGCGTTGGCGGCGAGGAAGGCTGCGCGCTTCGCTCCGACCGCCGGGTGGACGATCGCCTCGAGCCGCGCGAGGGCCTCCTTGTCGGCGAAGACCTGATGGCCGAGCCGGTCGCGGTCGACACCCGCGGGGCCGGTCGAGCCGGGAAAGGCGGCCTCGATGGCGGGGAGCAGTTCGCCGCCCGGCCCCTGCATCCCGCGCACCTCGGCATCGGCGTCGAAGACCGGGATGCCGGCTTCGGCGAACATGGCGGCGACGGTCGACTTGCCCATGCCGATGGAGCCGGTGAGACCGATGATCTTGGGCTTGGTCATTGGGTCAGGAGCGCTCTCAGTTCCGCATCGTGCTCGCGGGGCGGGCGCTGGCCGAAGAACCGCTCGAAGGCGATCGCCGCCTGGCCGATCAGCATGGATAGGCCGTCGATGGTGCGATGCCCCGTGGCGCGCGCGCCCTGGAGGAAAGGCGTGTCGAGCGGCGCGGTGACGATGTCGTAGGCGATCGCGCCGGGGGGTGCGTGGCTCCAGTCGAAGGCGAGGGGGGGCTGGCCTGCCATGCCGAGGCTGGAAGCGTTGACGACGAGGTCCAGGCACCCCTCACGGTCGTCGAAGGGAAAGTCGGTGGGATCGGCGAAATGGGCGAGGTCGATGGCGTGGTGCTCGCCGTTCGGCGCAAGCTCGTCGAGGAGGGCGCGCGCCTTGCCGGGATCGCGGCCGGCCACGACGAGGGTGAAGTTGTGCTGGCTGAGCGCGGCGATGATCGCGCGGGCCGCACCCCCGGTGCCGAGGATCCGGGCCATCCTGAAGTAATGCGCCTTTTCGAACTCCCGGCGAAGCGGCTCCAGGAACCCCGCAGCATCCGTGTTGGTGCCGGTCACACCCCCCTCACCCCCCCTCAAGACCGTGTTGACGGCCCCGATCTGGACAGATGTCGCTTCGATGTCGTCGAGCAGCGGCATCACCGCCTGCTTGTGCGGCATGGTGACGTTGCACCCTCGCCAGAGCGGGTCGCCGCGACGCGCGGCGATGTAGTCGGGGAGGGCCTCCGGGGTGACATGGCAGGCGCGGTAGTCGGCGTCGATTCCCAGCTTGCCGAGCCAGAAAGCGTGGATTTTCGGTGACTTGGACTGGGCGATCGGATCGCCGATGACCTCGGCATAAGGTCTGGTCATGCGATCAGCACCCCCGCCTCGCGCAAGGCGCCGATCAGCGGCAGGAGCGGCATGCCGAGCACGGTGAACTGGTCGCCCTCGATCGCCTCGAAGAGCTGCACCCCCGGCCCCTCGATGCGGAAGGCTCCTACGGTGTGGCCGATGGCGGGCCACTCAAGGTCCAGATAATGCTGGATGAATTCCTCCGATAGTGCGCGCACGTGAAGGCGCGCAATGCTGGCATGGCTCCACTCGCACCCGCCGCCCCGGAGCAGCGCGGCCGCGGAGTGCAATTCCATGACCTTGTTCGAGAAGAAGCGGAGGTGCTCCCCCGCTTCTTCTCGGCTCGCAGGCTTGTCGAAGCGGCGGTTGGCGCACACCACGAGCGAATCCGAGCCGAGAACAAGCGCTTGCGGGTACACCTGCGCCACCGCCGCCGCCTTGGCGACGGCCAGCGCCTCGACGATCTCGCCGGGTGCTGCGCCCGCGAGGCTTGCCTCGACCGCGCGCTCATCGATGTCGGCGGGGATGCTCTCGTAGGCGACCCCTGCGGCATCGAGCATCGCGCGGCGGGAGGCGGATTTGCTGGCGAGAATCAGCGTCATATCGGCTTGCCTGTCCCGGCTTCGCCCGCCGGCTTGCGATCGCGCTCCTGCACCAGTCGGATGATCGCGGCCGCAGTTTCCTCGATCGAGCGGCGGGTGACGTCGATCACCGGCCAGCCATTGTCGCCGAACATTCGCCGCGCATATTGCAGCTCGGCCCTGACCCGGTCGTTGTCGACATAGGCGGTCTCGGTGACTTCATTCAGCGACAGCAGGCGGTTGCGACGGATCTGGATAAGCCGTTCGGGGCTCGTCGTCAGGCCCACCACCAGCGGATGGCGCAGGCCGAAAAGCGCCGGTGGCGGCGGGCTCTCCACAACCAGCGGGATGTTGGCGACCTTGTAGCCGCGATTGGCGAGATAGATCGAGGTCGGCGTCTTCGAGGAACGCGACACGCCCACCAGAACCACGTCGGCCTGCTCCCATTCCTCGTGTGCGAGTCCGTCGTCGTGAGCGATGGTGTACTGGATGGCATCGACCCGCTTGAAATAGGTCTCGTCCATCATGTGCTGGCGGCCCGGGCGCCCGTGCGCCTCCTCGCCGAGCTGCGCCTCGAGCGCCGCGGTCACCTGGTCGAGCACCGGCACCGCGGGCAGGCCGAGATGGCGGCAATGCTCCTCGAGGCGCTTCCTCGTATCGGGGTTCACCAGCGTGTAGAGCACGAGGCCCGGATGCGCGGCGAGATCGGGGACGATCCGGTCGAGGTGCTGGAGCGAGCGCACCATCGGCCAGAAATGGCGGTTCACCCCCGGATTGTCGAACTGGGCGAGGGCAGCCTTGGCGATCATCTCCAGCGTCTCGCCGGTCGAATCCGATACAAGGTGGAGATTGAGTCGCTGCATGGCTCGCGGGTCGTCCGGCCCACTGTGGACAGATGCCGGCATAAACCACGGGAGGGGCCTGCCCACAAGCTGGTGAGCGAATTTGCGCACCACCCCAGGTCTTTTCCTCGGAGTATTTGCCCACACGGGAGAAGACTTGTCGACAGGCTGGGAAGAGTGGGGATAAAGCCCGCTTGACGTCGGACCTTCACGGATTCGACCGGGGGCTGGGGGACTTGGACCGATCGGGGATAGCTGCGCACATGCCGGTAATTCCCGCTTTCCACAGGGCCAACAGACTTCATCCATCCTTTTATAAATTGAATTGATTTGCTCTAAGGAACGCCATGCCCGGTCCGCTTCTCGATACGCTCAAAGGTGTCCGTCAGGACCGCGCTCCCGTCTGGCTCATGCGCCAGGCAGGCCGTTATCTTCCGGAATACAGGGCCTTGCGTGCCGAGAAGGGCGGCTTCCTTGAGCTCGTCTATGACAGCGAGGCGGCAGCGGAGATCACCGTCCAGCCGATCCGCCGCTTCGGCTTCGATGGTGCGATCCTGTTCTCCGACATCCTGATTGTACCGCATGCGATGGGCCAGGGGCTGACCTTCCAGGCGGGCGAGGGGCCGCACCTTGCGCCGACGTTGCTCGAGGTTGGGCTCGACAGCTTCACCCCCGCTTACGAGCGGTTCGAGCCGGTCTATGAGACTGTTCGCCTCACCCGCCAGCAGATCGGGCCCGCAGTGACCATGCTCGGCTTTGCAGGCAGCCCGTGGACGGTCGCGACCTACATGATCGCGGGCGAGGGCTCCAAGGACCAGGGCCCGGCTCGGCTCCTCGCCTATCGCGATCCGGCGCGGCTTCAGGCGATCATCGACGCCATCGTCGAAGTCTCGGTCACGTACCTGCGCGGCCAGATCGATGCCGGCGCCGAGGCGGTGCAGCTGTTCGACAGCTGGGCCGGCAGCCTTGCCCCCGACCAGTTCGAAAAGTGGGTGATTGCACCCAACGCCGCGATCACCGCCAAGCTCAAGCAATCGCACCCCGATACGCCCGTGATCGGTTTCCCCAAGGGCGCGGGCGCGAAGCTTCCGGCCTATGCCCGCGAGGCAGGCGTCGATGCGGTCGGCCTCGACGAGACACTCGATCCTGCCTGGGCTCATGCCAGCTTGCCGGTGAACATGCCGGTGCAGGGCAATCTCGATCCGCTGCTGGTTGAGGCCGGCGGCCCGGCACTGCCCGAGCGCGTCCGCACCATCGTGCGCGCCTTCGAGGATCGCCCGCACGTCTTCAACCTCGGCCACGGGATCGGCCAGCACACGCCGATCCCGCATGTCGAGGAACTGCTTGCCGCGCTCAGGGGCTGACCCGATGAAAGACCTGCTGCTCTCGATCTATCTCTACCTCAAGGCGGGGCACGTGATCTTCATGGTGTTCTGGATGGCAGGGCTGTTCATGCTCCTGCGCCAGGCAATCTACATGTTCGACCACGCGCCGGGTTCGCCGGGCGAGGCCATGTGGGCCGAGCGCATGGGCAAGCTGCGCAAGATCATCCTTTCGCCGGCGATGATCGTGGTCTGGACCCTGGGTCTCACCATGGCGATCTCGGGGGGGTGGTTCGCTTCCGGCTGGCTCCACGCCAAGCTCGCGCTGGTGCTCGGGATGACGGGCTTCCACGGCTACATGGTCTCGGTCACGAAGAAGATGAGCCGCGGCGAGCGGCCTCTGACCGAGAAGCAGCTGCGGATGATCGGCGAGGTGCCGGGGCTGCTGCTCGTGCTGATCGTGTTCCTTGTCTACCTCAAGCCCTTCTGAGGGGGTGGCGCGGCGGCGAATCCGCGATTGACCTCGTCCCCGCCCGCTCCTATCTCCAAGCCACCCATCCGGTAACCGGCGCGACACCTGAGCGCGCCAAGGTCTGCTTTCTCCAAGCCCAGCCCCACCGCACCGGGGCGCCGTTTTCCAAGCGGTACTGACCATCCGGCCACTCCTGACTTTCGGAAATTCACATGCATCTCAAGGACCTCAAGCGAAAGACCCCGGCCGAACTGGTCGCGATGGCGGAAGAACTCGGCGTCGAGGGCGCGTCCACCATGCGCCGCCAGGACCTCCTGTTCTCGATCCTGCGCGAACTCGCCGAGGACGAGGAATACGAGGAGCCGATCATGGGCATCGGCACCATCGAAGTGCTCCAGGACGGCTTCGGCTTCCTGCGCAGCCCCGAGGCGAACTACCTCGCCGGGCCGGACGATATCTACGTCTCGCCCAACCAGGTCCGCCGCTGGGGCCTGCGCACCGGCGACACCGTGGAAGGCGAGATCCGCGCGCCGCGTGATGGGGAGCGCTATTTCGCGCTGACCAGCCTTGCCAAGGTGAACTTTGACGATCCCGATGCGGTGCGCCTGCGCACCAATTTCGACAACCTCACGCCGCTCTATCCCGATCAGAAGCTTACGCTCGACACGCTCGACCCGACAGTGAAGGACAAGAGCGCCCGGGTGATCGACATCATCGCCCCGCAGGGCAAGGGCCAGCGCGCGCTGATCGTCGCCCCGCCGCGCACCGGCAAGACCGTGCTGCTCCAGAACATCGCCAAGGCGATCACCGACAATCACCCGGAAGTGTTCCTGATCGTCCTGCTGGTCGACGAACGGCCCGAGGAAGTCACCGACATGCAGCGCAGCGTGAAGGGCGAGGTGATCTCCTCGACCTTCGACGAGCCCGCCAACCGTCACGTGCAGGTTGCTGAAATGGTGATCGAAAAGGCCAAGCGCCTTGTCGAGCACAAGCATGACGTTGTCATCCTGCTCGATTCGATCACGCGCCTCGGCCGCGCCTATAACACCGTGGTGCCCTCCTCGGGCAAGGTGCTGACCGGCGGTGTGGACGCCAACGCATTGCAGCGTCCCAAGCGCTTCTTCGGTGCCGCACGCAACATTGAGGAAGGCGGCAGCCTCTCGATCATCGCCACCGCGCTGATCGACACCGGCAGCCGCATGGACGAAGTCATCTTCGAAGAGTTCAAGGGCACCGGCAACTCGGAAATCGTGCTCGATCGCAAGGTCTCCGACAAGCGCATCTTCCCCGCGCTCGACGTCGGCAAGTCCGGCACCCGCAAGGAAGAGCTGCTCGTCCAGAAGGACAACCTCTCCAAGATGTGGGTGCTGCGCCGCATCCTGATGCAGATGGGCACCGTAGACGCGATGGAGTTCCTGCTCGACAAGATGAAGGACTCCAAGACCAACGAAGATTTCTTTGCGACGATGAATCAATAGCTTGCCACCCGGGCCGGCTGCGGGATCGGCCGGCGCGGGGGGATAACGGGGACGGGAATACGTGCTCAGCCAGTACCTCTACATCAGCACCGCGCCGACCCTGCCGCGCGACGAGGTGGACGCCATCCTCGCCGCGAGCGCGCGGAACAACCCGGCGCGTGGGATCACCGGCCTGCTGCTGTTCAACGGGCGCAACTTCCTCCAGTTGCTGGAAGGTGAGGCGGAGGAGGTTGCGGCGCTGATGGACAGGATCACCGCCGACCCGCGGCATTCTGGCGTCTCTGTGCTCGACCGTCGCACGATCGCGGAGCGCGCCTGTCCCAACTGGGCGATGAAGCGGGTGATGATCGCCGAAAGCATCGATGCGCGCCGCGAGATGCTCGAGCGCGACTTGCCCGAAGGCCTCAATCCCGACGTGCGAAAGATGATCGTGAACTTCGCGGTGCTGAACTAGGGCCTGCGTAGTTGCCCGTAGGGGCCGCGTAGTCCGCTCCAGACCCCCGTGGCCTATCGCTTGGCAGCGTCCAGAGGGGGCTGAGCCATGCGCCGAATCATCTATACCAGCCGTGCTGCGCCGGATCTCGATCGTGCCGAGCTGTTCCGCCTGCTCTACCAGGCGCGCCTCGCCAACGAGGCGCGCGGCATGTCCGGGGTGCTCGTGCAATGCGACGGACGCTTCCTGCAGGTGCTCGAAGGGCCGACATGGAAGCTCTTCGCCGCCTTCGAGACGATCCGACAGGACCTCCGCCACCGCGATGTCGAGGTCGTGTGCGAGCGTTCGATACCGGAAGCGACCTTTCCTGCCTGGCCGATGCGCTATTTCGACGAGCGCAGCCTCGAGAAGGGCATGGTCCTGATGTCCGAGGCCGCTGGCGGCACGCTGCCCGGGCCGATCGCGGCAGCGATCCGCGATTTCCTGATAACCGCGCCCCGCGTCAGCCTTTCGCCGCCTGCAGCTGTGCAGCCATCATCTCCCAGACCTTGTTGATGGCCTTGAGTGGGCGGACCATTACCTTGAAATCGCTTATTTTTCCCTGCGAATTCCAACGGATGATGTCGACCCCGTTGATGCTGATCCCGTCGAGTTCGGTGACGAATTCAAGCATCATTTCGTCGCCGTCGACAAGCTCGCGCACGTAGCGGAAAGCCTCGTTCCCCAACACATGCGAGGCGGCGACGAGGTAGGCCATAACCACGGGCTTCCCGACCTGTGGGGTGTGGACGACGGGCGAGTGGAACACTGCATCTTCGGCGAGTAGGTCCGAAAGCGCCGCCGGGTCGGCGCCGCCTTCCATGTAGGCGTGCCACCGGCTGAGTCCTTCATGCTGAGCCGTCATTATCCCTCCCTCACTTCGCGCCCGGCCAGCCGAGCAGGTCGCCGCCGTCTGGCGACTTCTCCAACCGGATCGGCGGGCTCGGCTTCTTGGTCTTCTTCTCGGCGATCCGCGTATAGGCCGCATCGCCAGCGCCCTTGTTGAGCTTGAGCTGGCGGGTGACCAGATCCCCCGTCAGCAGGTTCCAGCTCGCCTCCGCCCCGTCATGCGCAAGCGTCCGGCTGTACAGCGTCGCGTCGAGCCCGATCAGCCGCATCGCACCGAGCTTCGGGTCCCAGTGGAATTTTTGCGTCGATGCGACTGCGGTCGTGCCTCCGGTCAGTTCGCCGAACACCAGCACGTTGCGCTTCACCGAGAGCTCTGCATCGCCGAGAGGGTAGGGGTCGAGCTTCAGCACTTCGGGCACGTTCTCTCCGATCGCGAATTGATCGCGGTATGTGGTGACCACGCGCAGTTCGCGGGAATCCTCCTTGACGGCGATGTAGGCGAGGTCAGCCATGCCGTCCGCGTTAAGATCGGCACGTACCTCCACCTCGACACTTTCGCCTGGCGAGAGGTCGGGCTTCGGCGGTTCCGGGCCTTCAGCGGCCAGGGGCGTTGCCATGACAGCAAGCGCAAGGGCTGCGCCTCTCACCCAAGGTGCTCGGCAAAGAAGGCGGCGGTCCGGCTGTCGGCGAGGTTTGCTGCCTCCTCCCTGCGGCGCTCGCCCATCTCCGTCGCGAAGCCGTGGTCGAGCCCCTCGTAATCGTGAAGCGTCACCTTCGGGTGATCGTCGAGGCCGGCGTGCATCGCTTCCTGTGTTTCACGTGGAACGAAGTGGTCGGCCGTCGGAATATGCAGCATCAGCGGATGCGCGATCGCGTGCTTCTCGTGAAGCAGTCCGTCGATGCCGACCCCGTAATAGCCCACGCTCGCGTCGATGTCGGTACGCGCCGCGGTCATGTAGGCGAGCCGCCCGCCGAGGCAGTAGCCGACGCAGCCGACCTTCGCGACTCCGAGCGTTCGGCGAATGTGGTGGATAGTCGCCTCGATGTCGCGGATGCCCTTGTCCTGGTCGAATTCGCCGAACAGGCCGAGCGCGCGCTGGAACTCGGGTTCGACATCGGGGTCGAGGACGATGCCGGGCTCGATACGCCAGAACAGGTCGGGGGCGACGGCGAGATAGCCCTCGGCCGCCAGCTTCTCGCACTTGCGGCGGATACCGGGATTCACCCCGAAGATCTCCTGGATGACGATGATCGCCGCCCGCGGCGTGCCCTCAGGCTGCGCCACGTAGCCGCCGAAGCTGGTGTCGCCCTCGAGCGTGGGGATCGTTGCGTTAAAGCTCATGCGTCTCTCTCCCGTCGTTTTCCTGCGGACGGAACCCTAAGCCTTGCCTTGGCCGCGTGCCAAGCCCAAATGGAGGCGAGGGAGAGGAGACCGGCCCCATGAAGATCAACATCGAGATCGAGTGCACCCCCGAGGAAGCCCGCAGCTTCATGGGCCTGCCTGACGTGAGCGCGGCGAACAACGTCTATGTCGAGAACCTGACCAAAGCGATGCGCGGGGTCTCGGACCCGACCCAGCTCCAGCAATATGCGACCGCGCTCGCCCCGATGGGACAAATGGGACTGAAGCTGTTTCAGAGCTTCGTCGAAAGCGGGATGAAGGGCGCAGCGGGGCCCAAGTCCTCCGATTGATGGCATGAGCGGCGGGGCGACGATCTTCGCGCTTTCGAGCGGCGCGCCGCCCGCTGGCGTGGGCGTCATCCGCGTCTCCGGACCCGCAGCGCGGGCTGCGTTGGAAGCACTTGCCGGGCGGGTGCCCGCGCCGCGCCGGGCCTCGCTCGCGAGGCTTCGCAATGCAAGCGGTGCGCTGCTCGACGAGGCGCTGGTGCTGTGGTTCCCGGGGCCGAACACCGCGACGGGCGAGGACCTCGCCGAGTTCCACTGTCACGGCGGCCGTGCGGTAATCGCGGCTGTCGAGGCTGCGCTGGCGGTGCTCCCCGATCTGCGGCGCGCAGAGGCGGGTGAGTTCACCCGCCGGGCCTCCGCCAACGGACGGATCGACCTCGCCGAGGCGGAGGGGCTGGGAGACCTCCTTGCCGCCGAGACCGAGCTTCAGCGCGCCGCTGCGCTCGCCAATGCCGGCGGTGCGCTGTCGCGACAAGTGGATGAGTGGCGCGAAAAGCTCCTTCGGTTCTCGGCCGAAGTCGAGGGTGTG
Organism: Erythrobacter sp.; assembly: GCA_046076505.1. Lineage (GTDB taxonomy): Bacteria > Pseudomonadota > Alphaproteobacteria > Sphingomonadales > Sphingomonadaceae > Erythrobacter. The sequence goes on from JBJTSG010000015.1 coordinate 21,378, forward strand.
TTCGATTTCTCCGACGAGGAGGACGCGGCCGACCTCCCGGAATGTTTCACGTGGAACATCACTACCCTGGCGGACGAACTGGCCGCATGGCTGGGGCGTCCGCGGTCGGAGCGGCTGGGCGAGGGGTTCCGCGTCGTGCTCGCCGGGCCGCCGAACGCAGGCAAGTCCACCCTGTTCAACGCGCTGGTCGAGAGCGAGGCGGCGATTACCTCGCCGATCGCGGGGACGACCAGGGACGTGATCGAGCGCTCCGTCGCCATCGGCGGCGTCCCGTTCACCTTGGTCGATACGGCTGGGCTGCGGGAAGGGCCGACCGGCGACGTGATCGAGGCCATCGGCATCGAGCGCGCTCGCGGGGCACTCGAGGGGGCGGATATCGTGCTTTGGCTCGGTGCCGAGGGTGACGGGCCGGCGGGCGCTTGGGAAATCTTCGCGCAGGCGGATCGCGCGGATGCTGTGCGAAAGAAGGATCCTCGCTTCAGCGTTTCGGCCATGACCGGCGAAGGTGTCCCGGAACTCAAGCAAGCGCTTGTCGCGGCGGCGCAAGACGCGCTTCCCAAGCCGGGGGAGGCGGTTTTGAACGCTCGGCAATACGAACGCCTCGCGGAAGCGGCCGAGTCGCTTTCTGCCGCGCGACGCCTCTCGGATCCCTTGCTCGTCGCCGAAGAGCTGCGCGGCGCGCGACTGGCGTTCGACCGGCTCACCGGGCGAGCGACAACCGAGGATATGCTCGACACGTTGTTCGCGCGCTTCTGCATCGGGAAGTAAGCTCGGGTACAATGTTTCACGTGAAACATTCTTAGGATCGCGCGACCGGGTTCGCGAATCAGATCGTCTTTGACGATTCGGCGCCCGCAGCCTATTTGCCGCGCCATGCATTCCTTCGACGTCCTGGTGATCGGCGGTGGTCACGCCGGTGTGGAGGCTGCCTGTGCGGCAGCCCGTATGGGCGCGCGCACGGCTCTGGTGAGCTTCGACCTCGGCGCGATCGGCGCGATGAGCTGCAACCCGGCGATCGGAGGGCTCGGCAAGGGCCACCTGGTGCGGGAGGTCGACGCGCTTGATGGCGTGCTCGGCCGCGCAGCCGACGCCGGCGCGATCCATTACCGTATGCTCAACCGCTCCAAGGGAAGTGCCGTGTGGGGCCCGCGCGTGCAGGCCGATCGCGTGCGCTTCAAGGCTGCCGTGCAGAATGCCGTGCGTGGCCAGGCGAACCTCATGCTGGTGCAGGGCGAGGCCGCTGCCTTGAAGCTTGCGGGCGGCCGGGTCGCGGGCCTTCAGCTCGCCGATGGCACCCTGATTGATGCGACCCGTGTCGTGCTGTGCACCGGCACCTTCCTTGGCGGCATCCTGTTCCGCGGCGAGGAGCGCTTCGTGGGTGGCCGCATCGGCGAGAACGCCGCGCGGCGGCTCGCCGAGCAGCTCCGCGGTGCGGAGCTGCCGATGGCGCGCCTCAAGACCGGGACGCCACCGCGGCTTGACGGGCGAACCATCGACTGGGCGGTGCTCGAGGAGCAGCCCTCCGATTGCGAAGCCTGGACCATGTCGCCGCTGACCCCGGCGCGGGTGAACCCCCAGGTCTTCTGCGCGATCACCCGCACCACGCAGGCGGGGCACGACGCGATCCGCGCCAACCTTCACCGTTCGCCGCTGTTCTCGGGGGCCATCGCGGCGGCGGGTCCGCGCTATTGCCCCTCGATCGAGGACAAGATCCACCGCTTCGGGGACCGGGAGGGCCACCAGGTGTTCCTTGAGCCGGAGGGCCTCGCCACGAACCTAGTCTATCCCAACGGCATCAGCACATCGCTTCCGGTCGACGTACAGGAGACGGTGGTGCGGACCATGCCTGGGTGTGGACGGGCCGAGATTGTGCAGCCGGGCTACGCCGTGGAATATGATCATATCGATCCGCGGGCGCTGACGCCGGACCTTCAGGTCCGCGCGATTCCGGGCCTCTATTGCGCTGGCCAGATCAACGGGACCACGGGCTACGAGGAGGCGGCAGCGCAGGGTCTTGTCGCTGGGCTTGCGGCTGCCGCGGCAGCATTGGGGAAGCGTGCGCCGGTGCTCGACCGAGCCAATTCGTACATTGCAGTGATGGTCGACGATCTGACATTGCAGGGTGTGACCGAGCCTTATCGGATGCTCACGGCCCGTGCCGAGTACCGGCTGAGGCTGCGCGCCAACAATGCGACGACGCGGCTGACGGAGCTCGGGGTTGATGCTGGCTGCATCGGCGAGGAACGCCTCCGCTGGTGGCAGCGGCGTGAAGAAGTGCGCAAAATGTTTCACGTGAAACATTCGGAAAAAGTGCACGCCCGCGAGCTGGCAGATCTCGGCCTCCCCGTCAGGCGCGATCATGGGGAGAAGACTATCGCCGAATGGCTGCGTTTCGATGGAGTCTCGCTCGAGACACTGCAGCCTTGGCTCGGGGAGGTTATCGCGCTCGATCAGCTGCTTGCAGAGGAGATGGCCGAGGACGCAGCCTATGCGCCCTATCTCGCGCGGCAGGATGCAGAGCTGCGGGACTTGCGTGCTAGCGAGGCTCTGCAGCTCGCGGCAGATTTCCCTTATGGCGAGGTGCCCGGCCTTTCGCGCGAGATGGTGGAGCGCCTCAGCAAGGCTGTGCCGGGAACGCTCGCTGCAGCCGGGCGGGTGCCGGGCGTGACCCCGGCAGCGCTGTCGGCGCTGCTGGTCCACGCGCGGCGACGCCAGGTCGATGGACAGCAGGCCGCATGATCACGACCGAAGAGGAGGCGCGCGCCTACGTCGCAGGGCTGACTGATGCCGCGGCAATGGCGCGGCTCGAATCCTTTGCGGCGCTCGTGCTCGACGAGAACCGGCAGCAGAACCTGACCGCCCGCGCCACCGAACCGCATATCTGGCAGCGGCACATCGCCGACTCGGCGCAGCTCCTCGAGCATGTTTCACCTGAAACACTGGGCGCGAATGCAAACGGCCCTTGGCTCGATCTGGGCAGCGGGCCTGGCTTTCCGGGTCTCGTCATCGCTGCCCTGTGCCCGAACATGCCGGTCGTTCTTGTGGAGTCGCGTGCACGACGTGTGACGTTCCTTAACGGTGTCATCACCGCACTGGGTCTCGGCAAGTGCCGGGTCGAGGGCCAGCGTCTCGAACGCGTTGCGCCATTTCCCGCGCGCGCCATTTCGGCACGCGCCTTTGCGCCGCTCTCCAAGCTTCTGGAGCTATCCGCACCCTTCTCCACAAGGGCCACGGTCTATGTGTTGCCTAAGGGGCGCTCGGCGGCGCAGGAGTTGGAGAGCGTGAAGCCTTCGATTCGCGCGATGTTTCACGTGAAACATTCCTTGACCGATACCGACGCGGGAATCATTGTGAAGGCCTGACACGCGAAGCCCCATCTTGGGGCGCTGGAAGGACGGGTACGCCATGCTGACCATCGCGATTGCCAACCAGAAAGGCGGTGTGGGCAAGACCACGACCGCAATCAACATCGCCACGGCAATGGCTGCGACGGGCTGGCGAACGCTGCTCATCGACCTTGATCCCCAAGGCAACGCCTCGACAGGGCTCGGGGTGCACGCAGCATCGCGCGAGGTGTCGAGCTACGACCTGCTCGTCGACGAGGTGCCGCTTGAGGAGGCGATCGTCGGGTCGTCCATTCCCAAGCTCGACATCGTGCCAGCAACCGTGGACCTGTCGGGCGCCGAGGTCGAACTGGTCGCGGTCGAGGGGCGGACGCATCGTCTCGACAAGGCCCTGAAGGGTCACACTGCTCACGACATCTGTTTCATCGACTGCCCGCCTTCGCTGGGTCTGCTGACGCTCAACGCGTTGTGCGCCGCCAATACGTTGCTGGTCCCGCTCCAGTGCGAGTTCTTCGCGCTCGAGGGACTGAGCCAGCTCCTGCAGACCGTTGACCAGGTGCAGCAGCGCTTCAACCCGGAGCTCGGCATCATCGGCGTTGCGCTCACCATGTACGATCGTCGCAACCGCCTCACCGACCAGGTTTCCGACGACGTGCGCGACTGCCTCGGCAAGCTCGTGTTCGAGACCGTGATCCCGCGCAACGTGCGCCTGTCCGAGGCGCCGAGCCACGGGCTCCCGGCGCTGATCTACGACCAGCATTGCACGGGCAGCCGCGCCTACATGGCGCTGGCCCGCGAGTTGATCGGGCGATTTCCCGCAGAAAGAGTGGCAGCATGACCGACGAAACCAGTCAAGCCTCTGACATTGCAGCACTTTCTCGCACTGCGGCAGACAAGCCGCGGCGCCTCGGCAAGGGGCTTGGTGCGCTGCTCGGCGAGACCCGGCGCGAGGAGCCGTTGGTGCGCCGCGAGGAACCGGCCGAGGTGCCCTTTGATGGCAGCTCGCCGCTGCGGATGCTCGGCATTGCGTCTATCAAGCCGCTGCCGGGCAACCCGCGCAAGCACTTCGACGAGAGCGCCCTGGCGGAGCTGGCGGCATCGATCGCCACGCGCGGCGTGATCCAGCCGATTATCGTTCGGCCACATCCCGAGGGGAGTGGCTACCAGCTCGTCGCGGGCGAGCGGCGCTGGCGCGCAGCGCAGAAGGCGCGGCTGCACGAAATTCCGGCGCTGGTCCGCGATCTCTCCGATCGCGAGGTGACCGCGCTCGCGCTCATCGAGAACCTCCAGCGCGAGGACCTGAGCCCCGTCGAAGAGGCGCGGGCCTATCACCGCCTCTCCGAGGAGGAAGGCATGATTCAGGTCGACATCGCGAAGATGGTCGAGAAGTCGCGCAGCCATGTCGCGAACATGATGCGGCTGATGACGCTGCCCGAGCGAGTGCTCGACCTCATGGAGCAGGGCAAGCTGACGATCGGTCATGCCCGTGCGCTGATCGGGCGGGACGACGTGATCGAGCTTGCCGAGCTCGCCGCCAGCGAGGGCCTTTCGGTCCGCGATGTCGAGGCGCTCACGAAGCGTAAGGTGAAGAAGCCTTCCTCTGCCGATGCGCCGCTCCGCTCGGCCGACGATGCGGACATCCTCGCGGTGCAGCACCATCTCGAGGAGTTCCTCGGCCTGTCGGTGCGCATCAAGCCCGAAGTTGATCCGCGCAAGGGAACGATGACGATCCGCTACACGACGCTCGACCAGCTTGACCTGCTCTGCCAGCGACTCACCGGCGGCGAAATCTAGGGCCGGCCTCCCAGCTTGAACGAGGAAGCCCCGCGCGTCGCCAGACTGCACGGGGTCATTCCGTTCATCGCCGGAATGGGGCGGCGACGTCTCTGCGAAATCAGCGGTTCTTGATCAGCTTGGGCGAGCCGTACTTGATCATTTTGGGCGAGGGCATGGGGATGGTCCGCTCGGCACCGGGAACCGTGTAGGTCTCGTAGCGCTCGTTCTCGCGCACCACGACCTGCTGTTGCACTTCGGTACGCACCGGCACCAGCACCATCTGCGGGGGCGGGGCGTAGGTGTAGCCGTAGGAATAGGCTTGCGGGTAGCCATAGCCGTAGCCGTAGTTTGCGGGGGCGGCGTAGTAGCCGGGGTAGGCGATCTCGCGGCTGGCGATCCGCGCGTTCGGCGCGCCGTAGGCCGAGAGGTAGCTGTCGAGCGCGGCCTCGCAATCGTAGAGGCTCTTCTTGCGCCCACCGTCGAACAGGCTGCCGATCAGCCCGCCGATCAGCCCGCCACCACCAACGCCGAGCACAGTGCCTAAGACCTCGTCCCCGGCGCCCGCGATGGCGTTGCCGGCGAAGCCTCCGCCGATGGCGCCGAGCAGGCCGCCGATGATCAGGCCCGTGTCGTTGCGGTTGCGACCGCGGGTGCGGCGGCGGCATTCGTCGACCCACTGCTCGCGCTCGAACACCGCCGGGGTGCCGTAGTAGCCCTGTTGGGCGTAACCTTGCTGATAGCCGTAGTCCTGGGGCGCGGGCGCGTCGATCCGGCGGGTGCGGGTGATCGTCTCAACCCCGTTGATCATCTCCCGCGTTTCTTCCTCCCGCTGATACAAGGGGGCGCTGCGCATGTCTTGGGGCAGGCTGCGGAGTTCCGCGTCGCTCACGGGTGGCAGCGGCGGAAGGTCGCGGTAGTTCTGGGCCTGGGCAATCGCTGGGATAGCGAGCACGAGCGCGGCAAGCGGCAGCTGGATCTTGAGCATGGTACCCCCTTGAGGCGGGCCGGAAAGGCCTATGGTTAGCGAAAGCTTACCATCGACTCCAGCGCCCGCCCAAGCGGTGCTCTGCGGCTTGTCCCGTTTGGGGTCAGATACGGGGGGCGAGGAGGGTGGCGAGCGCCTCGATCCCAGCAGCGTCATCCTCGGTGAAACGGCCGGGGCGAGGGCTGTCGAGGTCGAGCACCGCGATCACCGCACCATCGCGCAGCACCGGCACGACCAGCTCGCTCGCGCTCGCCGCGTCGCAGGCGATGTGCCCGGGGAAGGCATGGACGTCGACGACAAGTTGCGTCGCGCGACTTTCAGCCGCCGTGCCGCAAACGCCCCGTCCGAAGGGGATGCGGATGCAGGCCGGACGACCGACGAAGGGCCCGAGCACCAGCTCCTCCCCGCCGCCGTCCTTGCCGGGGGCGACGCGGTAGAAGCCTGCCCAGTTGAGATCGGGCAGGAACTCCCACAAGAGTGCGGCGACGTTCGCCATGTTGGCAACGCCGTCGGGCTCCCCGGCGGTCAGCGCATCGGCGGCGGCGAGGAGCTCGCGGTAGAGGTCGGCCGCAGCGAGCGGCTCTGCTGGCTTGAAATCGTACACGGGGGCGGGGGCCTTTCGTCGCTAAGCCGGTTGCCGCGCGGGCGGGCCGTCTCTATCTCGCCTCACATGGCCATTTTCCGCAAGATCGCAATCGCTCTCGTCGCCCTTGTCGTGATCGTCGGGGGCGCCTTCTGGTACCTGGCGCGCGGCAATCCTGCCGAACTTTCGGTCGACGACGTCGCGGGGACCGATCCCGTGTTCCAGAAGGAGAAGGCGGAGAGCTTCCCGACCGTGCAGATCGCCGAGCCCGTGGGATGGAAAGCGGGCGAGGCACCGACGCCGGCGGCCGGACTCGAGGTTGAGCGTTTCGCCGAAGGGCTCGATCACCCGCGCACGCTCTACACACTCCCGAACGGCGACGTGCTGGTGAGCCTCACCCGTGCACCCAAGACCGACGACGAGGGCGAGGGGATCATGGCCAAGATCACCGCGTGGGTCGCCGACCGGCTTCTGACCAAGGCCGGCGCGACCGGGCCTTCGCCCAATCAGATCGTGCTGCTGCGCGACCTCGACGGCAACGGCAGCGCCGAAACGAAGCAGGTGATCCTCGAGGAAGGGCTCGATTCGCCCTCCGGCCTCGCGTGGAAGGACGGGACGCTCTACGTCGCCAACCACAATGCGCTGCTCGCCTTCCCCTACACGCTCGGGAGCGACAAGGTCAGCGGCGCTCCGCGCAAGCTGATGGACCTCCCGCCGGGCGGCGGGCACTGGATGCGCAACATCCTGCTTTCGGCGGACGGCAGCAAACTCTACGTCGCGGTCGGATCGTCGAGCAATATCGGCGATAACGGCATCAAGGCCGAGGAAGGCCGCGCGATGATCTGGGAATACGATCTCGCCGAAGGTCGTCAGCGCCAGTTTGGCGTCGGCCTGCGCAACCCCAACGGGCTCGACATCAGCCCGTGGTCGGGTGAGCTTTGGACCACGGTCAACGAGCGCGACATGCTCGGCGGCGACCTCGTGCCAGATTACCTCACCAACGTGCCGGTCGGCGCGCAATACGGCTGGCCCTGGGTCTACTATCGCACCAACATCGACCGGCGCGTGAAGGAGCCGATGCCGCGCTTCCTCATGGAATATGTGCGCAAGCCCGAATACGCTCTCGGGCCGCATGTGGCGGCGCTGGGGATGGTGTTCTCGAAGGAGGGGGACAGGATGGGTTCGGGCTTCGCGGGTGGGGCCTTCATCGCCCGTCACGGCTCGTGGAACCGCAAGCCGCCTTCGGGCTACGACGTGGTGTTCGTCGATTTCGACGCGCGCGGCAATCCCGTGGGCAAGCCCAAGCCGGTGCTGACCGGCTTCCTGAAGGAAGACGGGACGACCCGTGGCCGCCCGACCTGGGTGACGTGGGGCAAGGACGGCGCGCTGCTTGTGTCCGACGATACTGCCGGGATCATCTGGCGCGTCCGCTCACCCACGGCAGCGCCCGCGGCGGCGATCGCGCGGCTCGAGGGGGCACGGCTGCCTCCGCGTGCGCTCAAGGACCCGCGCGCCGAGTTCGAGGCTGATTACCTGCGCGAGCAGGCTGGACAGAAGATCAACTAGAAAGCAAGGCCCGCCCGGCCCGCTAGTTCAGTAGCGAACTGGAGCGCGGTGCGGCCCGAGCGGTTGCCGCGCTGGATGGCGAAGGCCATCGCTTCCTCCGGATCGAAGGCGAGGCCCAGCGGCGCGACGTAGCTTGCGAGGATCGCGAGGTAGGTATCCTTGTCCGCCGGGTGGAAGCCGAGCGTCAGCCCGAAACGGTCGGCGAGCGCCAGTGCATCGTCGCGTTCGTCGCGCTCGTGGATCGCGGCCGAGGTGTCCTCCCGCTCGACGATCCCGCGGCGATTGGCGGTGACCGCGAGGCGGATGTGCGACGGGCGCGGGGCGACGCCGCCGTCTAGGAGGCTCCTCAGCGCGAGCATCTCCGCACGCCCGTCGGCGCCGAAGCCGAGGTCGTCGATGAACAGGAGGAAGGCGCGGTTCTGCGGAGCCAATTCAGTGATCAGCGCGGGGAAGGTGGGCAAGGTGCCGGGGGCGAGCTGGACCAGCGCCAGCGCGCCGCCATCGGCCTGCACGGCCGCGACCGCGGCGCGCACCAGCGCCGATTTGCCCATGCCGCGCGCGCCCCACAGCAGCACGTCGTGCGCCGCCGCACCGCTTGCGAGCCTCGCGCAATTGTCGCGCACCGCCTGCTTTTGCGCGTCGATGCCGTGGAGCGCCTTCAGCGGCAAAGCGTCCAGCACCGCGACAGGCCGCGGGCTCTCGCCTTCCCACACATAGGCGGGGGCGGTCAGCCAGTCGGTCGGGGCTGCAAGCGGGGGAGCGAGGCGCTCGAGCGCCGCCGCGATCCGCTCCAGCACGAACTCCATCTCAGCCGACCAGCGCTTCGGCGGGGAGGGCGTAGAGCAGTTCGGCACCCGACACTGCCCCGGCCTTGAGCCCCGCGGCTTCCGGCACGATGCGGTCGAGGAAGAAGCGCACCGTCACGGGCTTGGTCGCGGCGAGCTCGGGCGCGGCGCCGGCCTTGACCGCCGCGAGCTGCTTCGTGAGCTGCCACCCCGCGACCGCTACCGCGGCCATGGTGCAAAACGGTACGCTGCCGGCAAGCCGGTCGTCGAGGCTTGCATCGTCGCGCATCCAGCGCGCGACGTTGGCGCAATCGCGGGCGAGGGCAGAGAGCGCGAATTCGTCTGCCGCCTCGCGCGCGATGGTCTCGAACAGGGTGATCATCGCCTCGCCCCCGTCGAGCCCCAGCTTGCGGGTGACGAGGTCGGCGGCCTGTATGCCGTTGGTGCCTTCGTAGATCGGGGCGATGCGCGAATCGCGCCAGTGCTGGGCGGCGCCGGTCTCCTCGACAAAGCCCATGCCGCCGTGGATCTGGATCCCGAGGCCCGATACCTCGACGCCGACATCGGTGCCCCAGGCCTTGATCAGTGGCACGACGATCTCGCCGCGCGCGCGGGCGGCCTCGTCGCCGAGATTGCCGCGGTCGACCTGTCCGGCGCAGTAGTAGAGCAGCGCGCGCACGCCTTCGGTGAGCGCCTTCATGCGCAGGATCATGCGGCGCACGTCGGGGTGCTCGATGATCGCCACCGGGGCCTTGTCGGGCGAACCGGCGCGGGCCGACTGCACCCGGTCCCGCGCATAGGCAAGCGCCTGCTGCGTCGCCCGCTCGGCGATCTGCCCGCCCTGGTTGCCGACATTGATGCGCGCGTTGTTCATCATCGTGAACATTGCCGCGAGGCCCTTGTTTGGCTGCCCGACCAGCTCGCCGATGCATTCGCCATTGTCGCCGTAGCTCATCACGCAGGTCGGCGAGGCGTTGATGCCGAGCTTGTGCTCAAGGCTGACGCACCTGAGGTCGTTCTTCGGCCCGAGGCTGCCGTCGGCGTTCACGTGGTACTTGGGCACCACGAACAGCGAGATGCCGCGCGAACCCTCGGGCGCGCCGGGGAGGCGGGCGAGG
>JBJTSG010000016.1:0-4571 GCA_046076505.1 Erythrobacter sp.
GTCGAAATCGCCCCCGATCCCGATATGCTCCACGCCAGCGACCTTGCGGATGTGATCGATATGGTCGGCCATGTCCTTGATCGTCGCCTTGGGCTCGGGATTGGCCTTGTCCCAGGCGGCAAGGCCTTCGGTCACCTTGGCGGGCTGGCCCTGCCACAGCCCTTTGAGCCGCGCTTCCTCGCCCGCGCGCTTGGCACCCCATTGGCGCACGGTCTCGCTGATGAAGCGCGGGAGCGCCACCACCATCACGATCCCGCCGTTCGCCGGCAGGCGCTGTAGCACGCTGTCGGGCACGTTGCGCGGATGCCCGTCCACCGCGCGCGCACCCGAGTGGCTGAAGATCGCCGGGGCCTTCGCCACATCGAGTGCGTCCATCATCGTCGCCTCGCTGACGTGGCTGAGATCGACCAGCATCCCCAGCCGGTTCATCTCGCGCACCACGTCCTTGCCGAAATCGGTCAGCCCGTCATGCTTGGGCACATCGGTTGCCGAATCCGCCCAGGGGATCGTGAAATTGTGGGTCAGCGTCATGTAGCGCGCGCCCATCGCGTGGAACTGGCGCAGCACGGCAAGGCTCGACCCGATCGAATAGCCCCCCTCCATCCCGAGGAGTGACGCGATCCTGCCATCGCGCATCGCGCTCTCGACCTGATCGGCGGTGAGCGCATAGCGCAGCGCGTCGGGATTGCGGGCGATCAGGCGCTTGGTGACGTCGATCTGCTCGATCGTCTGCTGCACCGCCTCGGCCTCGTCGGCGTTGTGGGGGACATAGACCGACCAGAACTGCGCCCCCACCTTGCCTTGGCGCAGGCGGTTGAGATCGGTGTGCATCGGCCCGGCAGCGCCTTCGACGTTTTCGTGCTCGTCCAGCGTGTCGGTGAAGTCGAAGGCGTTGATCTGGTTGCTTTTGCGCTGGCGCAGCTAGCCCGGCGCGTCATTGTGCCCGTCGAACACCGGCGCTGCCTCGAGCGCGGCTTCGGCAATGGCGGTCGCGGTGGCCTCGTCGACAAGTGCGGGCTTGGCGGGAGGCTTGGCCTGCTGGGCGGCGAGCGGGCTCGCCAGCAAAAGTGCGGCAGTAAGGGCAAGGCGCGCGGGCGCGGAGAGTTGCATGGGGGAGGCTCCCGAAGCTAGAGCGCCCGCTTAGGGCGAACAAGGAACGGGCATGGATAGCGCAGGCGCACTGATCGAACAATTGGGCCTCGCCGCCCATCCCGAAGGCGGGTGGTATCGCGAGACGTGGCGCGGAGAGCCGGGCCCCGACGGGCGCGCGAGCGGCACCGCGATCATCTTCCTGCTGTGTGCCGGGGAGGCCTCGCACTGGCACACGGTCGACGCGGCGGAGCTGTGGCTGTGGCAGGCGGGCGATCCACTCGAGCTCAGGCTCGCGGCGAGCGACGCCGGCCCCGTGCGCTCGGTGATCCTCGGCAGCGACGTCGCTGCGGGGCAGCAGCTCCAGGGCCTCGTCGACCCGCATGAATGGCAGGCCGCCCGCTCGCACGGCGCACCGGTCCACGGCTACAGCATCGTCTCCTGCGTGGTGGTGCCGGGCTTCGACTTCGCCGGCTTCACCCTCGCGCCGCCAGGCTGGGAACCGGGCGCTTGACCCGCGCCGAGCAAGCAATCCTCGCCCTGCTCGCCGAACGGGCAACAAGTGCGACGATCTGTCCGAGCGAGGCCGCGCGCCGCCTCGCCGGACCGCAAGGCGATTGGCGCGCCGAGATGGAGCGGGTGCACGCCGCCACCGACGCCCTCCTCGCGGCGGGCGCGATCAGTCTGTTGTGGAAGGGCGAGGCAAAAGAAAAGCGGCGCGGACCCTACCGGATCGCGCGCCGCTGATCATGCCGGGGCGCCTGCAGGCGCCGACGGGCTTACTTGAGGTGCTTCGAGACCGCAGCGGTCATCTTGAACATCGAGATCTGGTCCTTGCCGATCACCGCCCCGAGCTTGGCGTCCGGGTTGATCTGGCGCTTGTCGGTCTTGTCCTGAAGACCGTTGGCCTTGATGTATTCCCACACCTTCGAGGTCACCTCGGCACGGGTCATCGGCCCCTTGCCGATCACCGCTTCGAGGTCCCCCGAAAGCGTCACCGGCTTCTGCAGTGCGTTCGTCGTTCCAGCCATCATCTACTCCCTTGTCATAGTGGCAGGTTCAAAAATCATCGTTGTCCCAATCGGCATCCTCGTCATCCCCGCCCCCGGTCACGGTGGCGTGGAGCACGGCGCAGGCCGTCACCGACCCTTGCAATGATGCGATGAGGTCCGCCCGACCCGCGCCGGGCATCAGCACCAGCGGCAGATCGGTCGCGAACAGCTGAAACAGGTAATGGCGCGTCTCGCCCTCGGGCGGATCGGGCAGCAGCCATTCGGAATTGCCCGCAGCGTTCTTGCCGGTGCGCGGCGGCACCTCGCCCTCGAGCAGCTTGCCGCGCTGCCCGGTGAGGCCCCACACCAGCCAGTGGCAGGCCGGATCGGCACCGGCCTTGGCGGCGGACGCCTCCTCCACGATCAGCACCAGTTCCTGGGATCCCGGGGGAGGCGCGCTCCATTCGAGCGGCGGGGCGACAGCGTCTTCCTCGGCAGCGGTGAAGCTCGCGTCGAGCTCCTCCCCGCCGCGGAAGGCCGGACTGCTCAGCGCAAAGCCGCCGCGGGCGATGGCCTGCGCCGAGCCCAGCTTCGCGATCGCGAGGCCGGGATGACGCGCGGGCGCAGGCACATGCGGTGCGAGCCAGCCAGGGAAATCAGCCATGATTCTGTCGCTTCATCGGCCCCGTGCTAGTCCGTTCAGATGCGCCTTGCGAGACGCTGAAAGCCCGAAATTGGCGGTTTCTGAGGAAAACCATGGAAATGCGGACAAAATGGTCACGCTTTTTGGTTGATCGCGGGACAAACCGTCGCAGGTCGCTTGCTTGCTGATGCAGGGCAATGCATTTTTCCCGCCCCGGGTCGCACCGCAGGCCCGAGGCGATTCTGCCCGGAGTTTCCCACTCGTCATGACGCGCGTACGCACCGCCCTCAGCCTGGTTCTGGCCCTGCAGCTTGCCGCCTGCGGCGGGGGAGGCGGCGGCGGTGGCGGAACCGCAACCGGTGGCACACCGACGCCAACCCCCACCCCAACGCCGACACCGACCGCCTGTTCGCTGAGCGCGCGGCAGGACTTCGCCGATCAGGTGCTGAACGAGTGGTACCTGTTCCCCGACCTGCTCGCCACGGTGAACCGCGCCTCGGTAAACAGCCTCGATGCCTACCTCGACGCCCGCGTCGCCCCGGCGCGCGCGCAGAACCGTGATCGCTTCTTCACCTTCGCGACCTCGATCGCCGAGGAGAACGCGCTCATCAATTCGGGCGCGAGCGCGGGCTTCGGCGTTCGCCTGTCCTACGACAACGCCGCGCGCCGCCTGTTCGTGGTCGAGGCCTACGAAGGCGCGAGCGGCTTTGCCGCCGGGCTCGACCGCGGGACGGAGATCACCGCGATCGGCACCGCCGCCAACAACCTCCAGACCGTCTCCAGCCTGTTCGCGAGCGGCGGGTCGCAGGCGGTCTCCGATGCTTTGGGGCCGTCCACCTCGGGAACCACGAGGGTGCTGCGCTTCGTACAGCCGGGCGGTGCGGTGGTGGAGCGCGCGATAACCAAGACCGATTTCACGATCACCCCGCTGTCGAGCCGCTACGGCGCGCTGGTGCTGACTGACGGCGCGCGCAGGATCGGCTACATCAATCTGCGCACCTTCATCGTCCAGGACGCCGCGAACCAGCTGCGCACCGCCTTCGCGACGTTTCAGGCGCAGGGCATCCGCGAGCTGATCATCGACCTGCGCTACAACGGTGGCGGGCTCGTCAGCGTCGGCGACACTTTCGGCGACCTGATGGGCGCGAACCGCGTCGGTCAGGTGTGGAGCCGCACCGTGCTGCGCGCTTCCAAGGCGGCGCAGAACGAGACGCGGCTGTTCCGCAGCGAACCCAATGCCATCGCCCCGACCAAGGTCGCGGTGATCACCACCAGCGCCAGCGCCTCGGCGAGCGAGCTCGTCACCAATTCGCTCATCCCCTACCTCGGGCCGAATATGGCGCTGGTCGGTTCTAACTCCTTCGGCAAGCCCGTCGGCCAGTACGGCTTCGACCTTGCCGCCTGCGACCTGCGCATCCGTGCGGTGGCGTTCCAGACGGTCAACGCCAACAACCAGGGCGAATACTACACCGGCCTTTCGAGCGTCGTGCCCAACACCTGCCGCGCCGGGGACGACATCACCCGTCCGCTCGGCGACCCGCGCGAGGCCTCGATCGCCGCCGCGCTCGACTTCCTCGCCGGCCGCGCCTGCACCCCGATCGCGGGCGGACAGAACGCGGGCAGCACCGCGGGCACCGGGCCGATGTCGCAGGCGCAGTCGGAACGCATCGGGCTCGACCTGCCCGAGCGCGCGCCGCTCCAGCCGCAGCGTCCCGGAACGCCGCAGCACGAGCTGCCGGGTCTCTACTGACCCGTCAGAGCCCCTCGGGGACGGTCACGTAGGAAGGGAGGTCGCCGAGGTCGACCCAGTCCTGCTTGCTCTTGGCGTAGCAGTGGAAGGCGGGCTT
>JBJTSG010000017.1:0-5886 GCA_046076505.1 Erythrobacter sp.
GAACCTCAGGATCGACGGGCTCAGCCAGTCGTAGCGTTCGGCGAGCTTGGGGTTGGCGCGGTCGGCGGCGAACAGGAACTGGGTGAGGTCATTGGTGCCGATCGAGAGGAACGAGAGGCGCGGCAGCAGCATGTCGAGCACCTCGGCAAGCGCCGGCACCTCGAGCATCGCCCCGTAGTGGATCCGTTCGGGCAGCAGCTTCTTCTGCGCGGTGAGGAAGGCGAGCTGCTCCTCGAAGACCTGCTTTGCAGCGTCGAACTCCCAGGGCTCCGAAACCATCGGGAACATGACATAGAGCGCGCGTCCCGCCGCCGCTTCGAGCAGCGAGCGGGCCTGGATCTTCATCAGGCCCTCGCGTTCGAGCGCGAGCCGCAGCGCACGCCAGCCCATCGCCGGGTTCTCGTCCTGCGCGGCGATCTCGCTGGCGAGATAAGGCACCGACTTGTCGCCGCCGATGTCGACCGTGCGGAAGATCACCGGCTTGTCGCCCGCCGCATCGAGCACGTCGCGGTAGAGCCGAGTCTGGCGCTCGCGCTGCGGCAAGGTCGCGGAGACGAGGAACTGGAACTCGGTGCGGAACAGCCCGACCCCGTCGGCCCCGGTCAAGGCGAGCGACGTCATGTCGTCCCTCAGCCCTGCGTTCATCATCACCTGGATGCGCGTCCCGCAGCGGGTGAAGGGCTCGACATCGCGGAGCTGGGCATAGAGCGCCTGCTTCTCGCGGCTCTTGGCGAAGCGTGTCTGGAAGGCGTCGGCGACCTGCGGCAGCGGGCGGACGATCGCGCTTCCGGCGGACGCGTCGAGCAGGATCTCGTCGCCCTCGCGGATCGTGGTGCGCACGCCCTTTGTGCGGCCGATGACGGGCACGTTCATCGCCCGCGCGACGATCACCACGTGGGCGGTCAAGGAGCCTTCCTCAAGGATCACGCCCTTCAGCCGCCGCTTGTCATATTCGAGCAGCTCGGCCGGGCCGAGGTTGCGCGCGATCAGGATCGTGTCGCGCCGCAAACCCTGCGAGGCCGCGGTGCCGACCTGCCCGGCGACGATCCTGAGCAGGCGGTTCGCGAGGTCCTCGAGATCGTGCATCCGGTCGGCGAGCAGCGGATCGTCGATCTCGCGCATCCGCATCCGCGTGTGCTGCTGCACGCGTTCGATCGCCGCCTCGGCGGTCAGCCCTGCGTCGATCGCCTCGTTGATGCGCCGCGACCAGCCCTCGTCGTAGGCGAACATCTTGTAGGTCTCGAGCACCTCCTCGTGCTCGCCGCCGACGCCGAACTCGGCCTGGCTGGCGAGGCTGTCGATCTGCTCGCGCATCTTGTCGAAGGCGCGGTAGACGCGCTGCCGTTCGGCCTCGATGTCCTGCGCCATGACCTGCGTGATCTCGACGCGCGGCTGGTGGTAGACGGCGTAGCCCGCCCCGAGCCCCTTCACCAGCGTCAGGCCCGAAAGCGTCTGCGGCCCGCTCTGTTCGGCAGTGAGCCCGAGGGCCTCCTCCTCGTCGACCAGCTCGGCATTGGCGATCAGCTCCGAGAGCACCATGGCGGTGGTCTGGAGCGCCTCGATCTCGATCTCCTCGTAGCGGCGGGGCTCGACATGCTGGACACAGAGCACGCCGACGGCGCGCTCGCGATACACGATCGGCACACCCGCGAAGGAGTGGAACTTCTCCTCGCCCGTCTCGGGGCGGTACTGGAAGTCGGGATGCGCCTTGGCCTCGGCGAGGTTCAGCGTCTCGACCTTCTTGGCGATCGCGCCGGTCAGCCCCTCGCCGATCGCCATGCGGGTGACGTGCACCGCGCTCTGGTTCAAACCGCGGGTGGCGAACAGCTCGAGCATGCCCTCGCGCAGGAGGTAGATCGAACAGACCTCGCTCGACAGGCATTCGCCGATGATCTCGACGACCTGGTCGAGCTTGCCCTGCGCGTGCAGGCGCGAGGCCATCACCTCGGTGAGGCGAAGGAGGATCTGGCGGGCGGCGGCGGCGGCGGTCATGTCCCCACGGACTTATTCATTCCGCGCGGCAAATGCAAAAGCGTGTTTGCCCGGACGCGCCGCCCCGACGCCGCCGGTCGTCAGAAGCCGGCGATCTCTTCCTTGAGCTTCAGCTTCTGCTTCTTCAATGCCTGGATCGTCGCGGTGTCGGGCACGGGGCGGGCCATCTCCTCGCGCAAGCGGGCCTCGAGGCCGGCGTGCTTGGTCTGGAGCGCGTGGAGGTGGGACAGCACTGCGGTCGATGCCATTATGCATTCTCCTGTCTGCGGGGGGATGCCCCCGGAAAGGCGACTCGGCATCAACGCGGCCGAGCCGCAGGTTTCAGTGAAACCACAGGGAGACTGGCATTGGAAGTCCGAATAGCCCCTTAACGGGCGCCCCGTGGCGCGCCTGCGGGGAACGGTGCGCCGGAAAAGCGCGCCAAGCCATCTTACAAAACCGCGCGGGAACGGCTAGCGGGCGCTGTGCATTCAGCGCGGGCGGAACCGGCCTGCGAGCGAAGGGATCAGGGGCGACAATGACCGAGCAGGAGCTGCGCAAAAGGCTCGAATTGCTCAAGACCGAGCACCGCGACCTCGACGCGGCGATCACCGCCTTGACCGAGGCGGCGCGTGGCAGCGCGTCGGCCGACATGCTTCAGATCGCGCGGCTGAAGAAGCGCAAGCTGCGCCTCAAGGACCAGATCGCGATCATCGAGGACACCCTGCTGCCCGACATCATCGCGTAGGTTCTGGCAGGCGCGCCCGCCGAGCGGTGCCATCGTGACCAACGAACATCCCTAACACCGGCGCAATTCTGTTCCCGGCAGGGACGGATATGAAAATCGACGGGATAGTAACCATGTTGGAGGTGGCGCCCCCTCCCCTCGAGGCGTAGGCTGGCGTCCGTCATGGATCGCACCCCGAGCCTCTCCCGCCCGATCATCGAGGCGCTCTACACCGAAGCCCTGGTGCTCGCCGACGAGGTGCGCGCGGTGTTTGCCGCCGGCACCCGCGAGCCGCTCACCGGGGAAGGCGCCTTCGTGCGCCTCGCGCTCTCCACCGAGGGACTGAAGACCACCACCCGGATGATGCACGTGCTCGCCTGGCTCCTGAACCAGCGCGCTCTTTTCTCAGGCGAATTGTCCGAGAACCAGGTGCGTCTGCACGGCGCCCTGCCGCCCGACCGCGCGGCGGACCAGAGCCAGCTCGCCCTCCTCGAACCCGAGACTCGCGAGCTGATCGCCGACACCGAGCGGCTCCACCAGCGCATCGCCCGCCTCGACGAGGCCTGGCGCCAGCGGTTCGAGGACAGCTCGCCGGTGCGCGCCTTCCAGGACCGGATCGGCCGCGAGTTCGGACGGCTCGGTTAACGCGAAAACCGCCCGATTTTCCCCGTTGAACAGGGGTGTCGAGGGGGTGTTGCAGGGGGCTGGCCGGGGCTTTACGGGGTATTGAGGCCCGCTCGACCGGGCTTGCCGCGCCCTCGCCTCACGCCGCCGCGAGCGCCTTCTTCCACGCCGCCAGCCGCGCGTCCCTGACCGCTACCGCCATCGCCGGCTCGAACTTGCTCAAGCGCCCGCGCATCGCCTGCGCCGCGGACGGGAGATCGGCATAGAGCCCCGCCCCTGCCGCCGCCAGCATCGCTGCGCCGAGCGCCGTGGTCTCGACGAAGCCGGGGCGCTCGACCGTCACGCCGAGCACGTCGGCGAGGTCCTGCGCCATCCAGTCGTTCGCCGCCATCCCGCCGTCGATCCGCAAGGTCTCCCAAGGCGCGCCGTCGGCGGTGAAGGCGGCGCACAGGTCATGGGTCTGGTGGGCCATCGCCTCCAATGCCGCGCGGGCGAGCTGCGCCTTGCCGCTCGCGAAGCTCAAGCCCGCGATCACCCCCCTCGCCTCCGCGCGCCAGTGCGGCGCGCCCAATCCGGCGAGCGCGGGCACGATCACCACCCCGCCGCTGTCGGGAATCGAGCGGGCGAGCGCCTCGGTCTGGCTCGCCACCTCGACGATCCCGAGCGAATCCCTGAGCCACTGGACGAGGCTGCCGGCGACGAACACCGAACCCTCGATCGCGTAGGTGCGCACCCCGTCGCACTGGGTGAGCACCGTG
Source organism: Erythrobacter sp. (assembly GCA_046076505.1). Classification (GTDB taxonomy): domain Bacteria; phylum Pseudomonadota; class Alphaproteobacteria; order Sphingomonadales; family Sphingomonadaceae; genus Erythrobacter. The sequence continues at coordinate 4,081 of JBJTSG010000017.1, forward strand.
CCGAGCAGGCGGTTCTTCGAACGCGGGATGCGCCGCCCCTGACAGGTGAGGACGAAAGCGCCGGTGCCGTAGGTCGCCTTGGTCTGGCCGGGCGCGAGGCACGCCTGCCCCACGGTCGCCGCCTGCTGGTCGCCGGCAAGGCCGGTGATCGGGATCGCGCGGCCGAACAGCGCCGGATCGGTCATGGCGAGCGGCCCGCAGGTGTCGACCACGCCGGGAAGCGCCGCGAGCGGCACGCCGAGGAGTTCGCACAGCTCCTCGTTGAACTGCGCGTCCTCCAATCCCATCAGCAGCGTCCGGCTGGCGTTCGAGGCATCGGTGATATGCGCCGCGCCCCCGGTGAGCTTCCACACGAGCCAGCTCTCGACCGTCCCGAAGGCGAGCGTGCCCGCCGCGGCGGCAGCCTTCACCTCCGGCACGTTGTCGAGCATCCAGCGCATCTTCGTGCCCGAGAAATAGGGGTCGAGCAGCAGCCCGGTGCGCTCCTGCACCCCGGCCTCGTGGCCCGCGGCGCGCAATTCGGCGCAGAAGGGCTCGGTGCGGCGGTCCTGCCAGACGATCGCGTTGCAGAGCGGCTCGGAGGTGGTCTTGTCCCACGCCACCACCGTCTCACGCTGGTTGGTGATGCCGATGCACGCGATGCTTGCCGCCCCGCCCGCCTTGGGCACCACGTTCTCGGCGCAGCGAAGCGTCTTCGCCCAGATCTCGCGCGGGTCGTGTTCGACCCAGCCGCTCTGCGGGTAAGCTTGCGTGAGCGGCTCCTGGTGGCTCGCCACGAGCACCCCGTCGGAAGCGAACAGCATCGCGCGCGTGGAGGTGGTGCCTTCGTCGAGGACGAGGATGTAGTCGGACATGGACAGGCTCTCCCGTTTTCTCGCCTCCCTAGCCGCGGGGAGCGCGCGAAGTCGAGATGGCACAGGCGCACCCCCAGCCCCTCCCGCAGGCGGGAGGGGAGCATCGGCGCCATCTACCCCCTCCCGCCAGAAGGAGGGGTCGGGGGTGGGATCTTGGCTTGCGACATGGCGCGCCGGTCCCCATGTGTCCCCCATGGTCACCATCCCCGAAAAGCCCTGGCCGACCGGCCTTGCCGAGAACCTCGAGCCGCTGGTCAAGCGCGTGCTCGCGCCCAACCCCTCACCCTACACCTACACGGGAACGCAAACCTACGTGGTGGGCATGGCGGACGGGCCGGACTGTGCGGTGATCGACCCGGGGCCGAACGAGCCCGCGCACATCGACGCGATCCTCGCCGCGGTGGGCAATCGCAAGATCATCGCGATCATGTGCACCCACACGCACCGCGACCACTCGCCCGCCGCCGCGCCGCTCGCCGAACTGACCGGCGCGCCCGTTGTCGGCTGTGCGCCGCTGGTGCTGCAGGTCGCCGGCCCGCGCTCGGACGAAGCCTTCGACACGACCTACGCCCCCGACCGCGTACTGGCGGACGGCGAGGGGATGCGCGGCACCGGCTGGACATTGACCGCCGTCGCTACGCCAGGGCACACCTCGAACCACCTGTGCTTCGCCCTCGAGGAGAGCGGTGCCCTGTTCACCGGCGATCACGTGATGGGGTGGTCGACCAGCGTCGTCATCCCGCCCGACGGCGACATGGGCGATTACATGGCGAGCCTCGACAAGCTGATGGCGCGCGATGACGTGCGATATCATTCGGCGCATGGGGCCGCGATCGAAAGGCCGCGCCAGCTGGTGCGCGGCATGATCGGCCACCGCCGCCAGCGTGAAAACCAGATCCTGCGCCTGCTGGGCGAAGCCGCGCGCCCCGTCAGCGGCTTCATTCCCGAAATG
>JBJTSG010000018.1:0-2926 GCA_046076505.1 Erythrobacter sp.
AGCCCGGCGGCTTCTACGGCGGGTGGATCACCTCGCGCGAGGCCGGCCCCTTCAAGGGCATCCCCGGCAGCCGGTTCTGGTAGCGGCGCGCGGCGAACCGCTTCCGCAATGCCATTTGAGGGCATGACGCAGGCGCGCTAAGCGGCTAGGGCTTGGGAAGCCCTCCGGCGAACCCACGGACCCGACACCCCTTGTTCAATCGCATCCCCAGCATCGATCGCTACATCCTGCGGCTGACGCTGGTGCCGATGTTCGGCGTCTTCGCGCTCGCCGCCTCGCTGCTGACTCTCGACAAGATGCTCCGCCTCTTCGACTTCGTCGCGGTCGAGGGCGGGCCGATCGGCGTCGTCTTCAAGATGCTCGGCGCGCTGATCCCGGAATATGCGAGCCTCGCCATTCCGCTCGGGCTGCTGCTCGGCGTGCTGCTCGCCTTCAGAAAGCTCGCGACCTCGTCCGAGCTCGACACGATGCGCGCCGTCGGCCTGTCCTACAACCGCCTGCTGCGGATGCCCTACGTCATCACGCTGGTGCTGATGGCGATCAACATCGGGATCGTGTTCTACGTCCAGCCGATCAGCCGCTACTACTACGAGCAGATGGAGTACGAGCTTCGTTCCGGCGCGCTCGGGGCCTCGATCAAGGTCGGCGAATTCACGACCCTCGCCGACCGCATGCGCTGCGCATCGAGGAGAGCGAGGACGACGGGCGGCGGCTCATCGGCATCTTCGCGCGCGTCGCCAACAAGAAGGGCCAGGTGCTCTCGATCTCGGCGCGCGAGGGGGCGTTCCTCGCCACCAAGGACAACCCGGACACGATCATCCTGCGGTTGACCGAGGGCACGATCATCCAGGACACCGGGATGAAGGGCCAGACCCCGCGGGTGCTGTCCTTCAGCCGCCACGATCTGCCCATCGACCTGCCCGCCATCGAGAAGTTCCGCGCGCGGGGCGACGAGACGCGCGAATACATCCTGCCCGAGCTCCTCAAGATCGGCTGGAACCGTGCGAGCCCGCCGCAAGCGCGCGACGCGAGCCTGGCGAGCTTCAACTTCCGGCTCGTCGAGATCGTGATGATGTTCCTGATGCCGCTGCTCGCCGTCGCGCTGGCGATCCCGCCCAAGCGCTCGACGAGCGCCCTGGGCGTGTTCGTCTCGATCGTGATGGTGGTCGCCTATCACAAGGTGAACCAGTACGGCGAGGGCGTCGCCTCGCTCGGTCGGCTCGATCCGGTGCTCGCCTTCTGGGTGCCCTTCACGCTCTTCGCGGCGCTGATCCTGTGGATGTACTACCGCGTCGCCTATGTCCCCGGCGGGCAGGCTATCGGCGCACTCGAGATAGCCTTCGCCAAGCTGTCGAAGCGCGTCACGCGGCTGTTCAAGCGCCGCGGGCCGCGCGCTGGCGAACCCCTCGTCGCTGCGGGCGCGGGCGCACCTGCCCCGGCGGAGTGAGGGAGAACATCACGGCATGCAGCTCGATTTCTTCCCCTCGAAGACGCTGACCTTCTACCTCGCGCGGCTGTTCGTCGTGCGCATCCTTGCCGTGCTGGTGATGCTGGTGCTGGTGCTGCTGATGCTCGACCTCCTGTCGGAGAGCGGCGACATCCTCGCCTATGCCGGCAACGGGCAGGCCGAGATCCTGCGCTATGCGAGCCTGCGCGCGCCGCAGCTGGCGAGCCGCTTCCTGCCCTATTCGGTGCTGCTGGCGACGCTCATCACGCTGGTGACGCTCAACCAGAACAGCGAGGTGGTGGCGATGAAGGCCGCCGGCCTCTCCGCCCACCAGGTGCTCGCCCCGCTGCTGCTGACCTCGGCGCTGGTCTCGGCGATCAGCTTCGGCTTCAACGAGCGCATCGTCACCCGCGCCAACACCACGCTCGATGCGTGGGCCGCGGTCGACTACGGCCCGATCCCCAAGGCGCAGGGGCCGAGCGGGGTGCGCTCCAACCTCTACCTCATCGACGGCAACAACATCCTCACCGCCGCCGCCCTGTCGGGTTCGGGCCGGGACATCGTGATGACCGGCGTCACCTGGTACGCCCGTGCGCCCGGCGGCATCATCCGCGAGCAGATCCGCAGCCCGCGCGCAACCTATGCCGGTCCCGGCTGGCGGCTCGAGAATGCGGTGCGCTTCGACGTCGCGGGCGCGGTCACCGAGCGCCTGCCGACGCTGGTGGTCGGGCAGAACCTCACCCCTGAGCGGATCATGCTACAATCGGTCGATGTCGACGGGCAGAGCTTTTGGGAGCTCAAGAACTCGATCGACGCCTACGAGGCGGCCGGGCGCAACACCGACGAGATGCGCGCCGGGTGGTGGCACCGGCTGTCGGGGCCGCTCTCGGCGCTGCTGATGCCGCTGCTCGGCTCGGTCGCCGCCTGTGGCCTCGCGCGTTCGGGCCAGCTGTTCGTGCGCGCGATCATTGGCATGGCGCTGGGCTTTGCCTATTTCGTGGTCGACAATGCCGCGCTCGCGATGGGGAGCTTCGGCGGCTACCCGCCGCTGCTCGCCGCGTGGGCGCCCTTCGTGCTGTTCCTGCTGCTCGGCGAGACGGTGCTGATCCGGACCGAGGATTGAGGCCGACAGGCCCCCGCGACTGGTCGCTGAGGCTCGCCCGCGCTACGGATGCCGAGGCGATGGCGGCGCTCGCCGGAGCTGCCGCGCGCGGTCCCGGCGACCATGCGCGCCTGATCCGCAAGGGACGCAGCCTTGTCGCGCATGTCGGGGAGGCGCTCGCGGGCTTCCTCGCCGCCGAGCCCTTCAGCCGCGAGCTGCACATCTGGGAACTCGCCGTTGCCCCCGACTTCCGGTCACGCGGGATCGGCTCGGGACTGGTGCGCGCCGCGCAGATCGATGGGCGGAACACCGGCACCAAGGCGCTGACGCTGACCGCCGACCGCGAAAGCGAGGCCCCCTTCTTCGCAAGGCTGGGC
>JBJTSG010000019.1:0-7416 GCA_046076505.1 Erythrobacter sp.
GTGCCGTCGCCGCCGTTGATGACGAGGAGGTCGATCCCGCGCGCCGCCATTTCGGCCAGTGCCTCGGGCAGCTGGTCGCGGGCCTTGGGCTGGGCGATGTGGATGTGCGGGCGCACCGCGCAGTTGAAGTCTGCGCCCAGATTGCGATGGCTGCGGGGATTATAGATCACCCCCACGTTGGGGGCTTGGCCGAGGGCGCGGGGGCGGGGCGCGCGGTCGCGTTGCTCCGCGGGAGCGAGGCGCGACATCTGCGCGAATTCGTGGATCGTGCCAGGCATGCTAATCTATGTTGCCCGCGAACCTCGGGATATTGCGTGGCGGGCACCGGAAGCGGGCCCCAGCGAATGCCCTCACATCGAGTCAGCGATACGAAAGACAAGCCGCCGAGCGACGAAAGCCGTCCCGTGTGCGACGAGCGTCGAGACGGCGAGACGGACCGTTTCATGGCTGCGACCAACCGTTGCAGCGCGCTATTCGCCCTCGAGGGTGCGGATCGTGAACTGGCTGACCAGCCGCTGCACGCCGGGCATGACCGAGAGGATCTCGCGATGGATCCGCTCGTAGCTGTCGTCGTCGCGCACCAGCACCTTGACGAGATAGTCCGACGGGCCGCTCATCAGATAGGCCTCGGCCACCTGCGGGGTGCGGGCGAGCGCCTCCTCGAAGGCGAGCATCGTCGCTTGGCGCTGGTCGGTGAGCGTGACCTGCACGAACACGGTCGAAGGATTGCCGCGCGCCGCCTTGGAGAGCCGCGCGCGATAGCCGAGGATCGCGCCGCTCTCCTCCAGCGCCTTGACGCGGCGATGCGCGGCCGAGGGCGAGAGACCCACGCGCTCGCCCAGCTGCTCGCCGGTGAGCCGCGAGTCCGCACCGAGGAGTTCAAGAATCTTCCGGTCGATCCTGTCCATCCGCCACGCCAATGCGCCCGTCCACGCTTTGGTGCAAGAATTTCGCGTCCGGCGGGCCTGACCCTCCGATCATTGCGAAGATCGCCCGGAGCCCTCCTGCTAAACCCGGCCGCACAGAACACGACAGGAGAGACCCCATGCGCATCGGCGTCCCCAAGGAAATCAAGAACAACGAATACCGCGTGGGCCTGACCCCGGCGGCCGTCGCCGAGCTCACTCGCGCGGGCCACGAGGTTGTGGTGCAGGCAGGGGCCGGGGCGGGCGTCGACTTCGGCGACGCTGCCTACGAGGCCGCCGGCGCGCGCATTCTCACCGATGCCGCGGCGGTGTTCGAGGCGGCCCAGATGATCGTCAAGGTCAAGGAGCCGCAGGCCGGCGAGATCGCCATGCTGCGCCCGCATCACCTGCTGTTCACCTACCTCCACCTCGCCGCCGACAAGCCGCAGGCCGAGGGGCTGATGGCGTCGGGCGCGACCTGCATCGCCTACGAGACCGTCACCGCGCCCGACGGCTCGCTGCCGCTCTTGAAGCCCATGTCCGAGGTCGCGGGGCGGATGAGCGTCCAGTGCGGGGCGCATTACCTCGAGAAGCATCAGGGCGGCCGCGGCGTGCTGCTCGGCGGGGTGCCGGGCGTGGCGCCGGCCAAGGTGGCGATCCTCGGCGGCGGTGTCGCGGGGCTCAACGCCGCGCAGATGGCGGCGGGCTTGCGCGCCGACGTCACGATCTTCGACATCTCGGCGCGCCGCCTTGCCGAGCTCGACGCGATCTTCGCCGGGCAGGTCAAGACCGCCTTCGCCTCCTCCCACGCGATCGCCGACGCGGTGCGCGAGGCCGACCTCGTGATCGGCGCGGTGCTGGTGCCGGGCGCCGCCGCGCCCAAGCTCGTCACCCGGGCGATGATCGGCACGATGCGCCCCGGCGCGGTGCTGGTCGACATCGCCATCGACCAGGGCGGGTGCTTCGAGACCTCGCATCCGACCACCCACGAAGACCCGGTGTTCGTGGTCGACGACGTGATCCATTACTGCGTCGCCAACATGCCCGGCGCGGTCGCGCGCACCTCGACCATCGCGCTCGGCAACGTGACGCTGCCCTTCGCGATGAAGCTCGCCGAGATGGGCGCCGAGGCGGCCATGGCGGCCGATCCGCACCTCGCGGCGGGGCTGAACGTCGCGGGCGGCAGGATCACCCACCCGGCGGTCGCCGAGGCGCTGGACCTGCCGCTCGGCTGAACCGCCGAGGCGGCTCGACGAAAGGGGCTTCCATCGGGTCCCCCGCGCCCGCTACTCAAGGGGCAAGCGGCGCCATCCGCGCGCCGCGAGGGGACCTGACATGAAGCACTCGATCACCGCCAGCCTCGCGCTGGCGCTCGCCGCCGCCGCCCTGCCAGCCGCACCGGCGCTCGCCCAGACCGCTGCCGCGTCCACCGCGAGCGAGGATGCGCGCCTCACCGCCTTCCTCGACGCCGAGTTCGACGAATACGTGAAGACGCAGCCACAGCTCGCCACCGCGCTCGGGCTCAAGGCGGGCGGCGACCGCTGGACCGACAATTCGGATGCCGCCGCCAAGGCCGAGGTCGAATGGCGCAAGGCGAGCGTCGCCAGGATGAAGCAGCAGTTCGACCGCGCCAAGCTCTCGGGCGAGGCGCAGGTGAGCTACGACATCTGGGCCTACGAGGCCGACCGCGCGCAGGTCGCCTACGAGACCCGCCGCTACCGCGCGCCGTTCTATTCGTGGCTGCGCTCGGCGCAAAGCACGCTGCCCGATTTCCTGATCAACACCCACACCGTCGCCGACGTCACCGACCTCGACAACTACATTTCGCGCCTGAAGGGGATGCCGGCCGTGCTCGACCTCGCGCTCGACCGCGAGAAGGCAGCCCAGGCCGAGGGGATCAACCCGCCGAAGTTCCAGATCGAACGGGTGATGGCGGGCAGCAGGAAGCTGATCTCCGGCGCGCCTTACGGGGACGGACCCGATGCCGCGCTGTGGGCCGACGTCAAGGCGAAGACCGAAGGCCTGGTCAAGGGCGGCAAGCTGACCCGCGCCGACGCCGACGCGAAACTCGAGGCTGCACGCCAGGCGATCCTCGCCCTTGCGCCCACCTATCAGCGGGTGATCGCCTGGGCGGAAGCGAGCCTGCCGACCGCGCCGAGCGGCAAAGTCGGGGCGATCACCCTTCCGAACGGCGCGGCCTACTATGCGGCCGAGCTCAAGATGAACACCACCACCGACCTCACCGCGGCCGAGATCCACGCGATCGGTCTCAGGGAAGTCGCGCGGATCGAAGCCGAGCAGGACGCGCTCGCCCGCAAGGCGGGATTCGCTGACCGCAGCACCTTCTACGCCGAGCGCAAGCGCCTGAACCCGCCGCGCCAGTTCGACGACGCGGCGCGCAAGGAATATCTCGACACCGCCAACGCCTTCGTCGCGCATACCCGGACGCTGCTGCCCAAGTATTTCGGCATGGTGCCCGCCTACGGTATCGAAGTGGTGCGCGAGCCGTCCTTCTCGGAAGTCGCGGGCGGCGCCGCCCACGCCTCGCGGCCGAGCCCCGACGGCAGTCGGCCGGCGCGCACCTATGTCCACCTCGCCGGGACCGTGCCCGACCCGGCGGCGATGTACACCCTGATGTGCCACGAGGCGATCCCCGGACACAACATGCAGGGCGACATCCAGGTCCGCCAGAAGGCGGGGCCGAAGTTCCGATCGACGACCGGCTATGTCGCTTCGGCCGAGGGCTGGGGGCTCTATGCCGAGAAGGTGTGCCAGGAGATGGGCGCCTTCCCCGACATTCCGGCCGATTTCATGCGGCTCGATGCCGAGTTGTTCCGCGCCGCCCGCCTGGCGGTCGATACCGGCCTCCACTCGCTCGGCTGGACCGAGGAGGAGGCGGTCAAGTACATGAACGAGACCGGCCGCCAGCCGATCGAGCGCTCGCGCTCGGAGGTGCGGCGCTACATCACCAATCCGGGCCAGGCGACCGGCTACAAGATCGGGATGCTCAAGATCATGGAGCTGCGCGAGCGGGCCCAGAAGCAGCTCGGACCCAAGTTCGACATCCGCGCCTTCCACGATCTGCTGCTCGGCTCGGGCCTCCAGCCGCTGTCGATCCTCGAGCGGCGCGTCGACGACTGGATCGCGGCGCAGAAGAAGGCGTAAGCGGCACAACGAGAAAAGGCCCGCTCCTTGCTTGCGAAGGAGCGGGCCTTTTCCGTGGTTGGCCCCGCCGGGTTACCCCCCGGTCCGGCGGGGCGCGCGATCACCAGCCCTGCTTGCGGCGCAGCGGGTCGAGCACGTTGGAGTAGTCGTCGGTCCACACCCGGAAATCGGCGGGCACGCGGGTCTTCGTCCACGCCGGGTTGCCGGCGATGGTGCCCACGTCCTCGGGACGGCGGGCAACGATCGCCACCTCGACCGAGGATTTTAGCGTCGTCATGAAATCGCCGGTCTGCTTCGGGTCGTCGGTGCGGTGCCAGGTCGTGAAGCCCGCCTCGCGCGCCGAGGCGGCGACGACGTAGTTCAGCACCATGTGGCGGTTCGAGACGTTGAAGATCAGCACGCCGCCCGGCGCCAGCTTCGAGGCGTACATCGCGACCGCCTCCTTGGTCACCAGGTGCACCGGGGGCGAGGCCGAGGAGAAGGCGTCGAGCATGATGAGGTCGTAGCCGCCCTGCTCCTTGGCGAGGGTCAGGCGACCGTCGCCGACCACCACCTTGGCACCCGGGGTGCATTCGCTGAAGGCGCGGAACAGCTGCGTGTTGCGGGCGATGCGCACGACCTCGCTGTCGATCTCGAAGAAGTCCCAGGTCTCGCCGGGCTTGGAGTGGCAGGCGAGCGAGCCCATGCCGAGGCCGATCACCGCGACCTTGCCGAGCTTGCCGCCGTGCGCCGCGCGCGCCTGGTCGATCGCCTCGTTGTAGGCGCCGCCGAGGTGGAAGTAGCTCGCGGGTTCGGGGCGGCTGTCGAGCGGCACGCCGGCAGCGTCCGCCCAGCGCTCGGCGCCGTGCAGGGTGTTGCCGTGCTTCAGGTAGCGGCCCTGCCCGTCGGGGGTCTGATAGACCGAGTGCACCGCGAAGAACGAGCGGGCCTGCGCGACGAGGTGAGAGGGCGTCGAGACCACCACCGAGGCGAGCATCCCGAGCGAGGCCGCGACCAGCAGGCGCACCGGCCGGCCGGACGAGATCACGGTGAGGCCGAGGGTCGCGAGCAGGATCATCACGAAGGCGCGGCCCGGCAGGATGTCCTGCTCGATCACGCTGCGGTCAACCAGCAGGAACAGCGCCAGCACTGCGGCGATGCCGGGGGTGACCAGCGCGGGCTTGGCGCCGGCAAGCCAGGCGCGCACGTCGGCGCGGCACAGCAGCACCGCGAGCGCGAGCAGCGGGAACTCGAGCAGGCGCTGGAACACCAGCGGCGCGGCGAGCGAGGCGAGCGCCCCGCCAATCACGCCGCCGAGCGACATGAAGAAGTAGAACTGCGTGAGGTCGCCCGCCGAGGGGCGGCGCGCATAGAGCTCGCGGTGGCAGATCGTGACGCTCACCACGAAGAAGGCGAGGTTCAGGCCAAGCAGCGCGTAGAACGGCAGACCACGTGCGAAGGAGAGGGTCGCCATGATCCCGGCGAGCAGCACCGGCTGGACGAGCGCCAGCACGCGGTCGAGCCGCTCGCCGCCAGGGCGGAAGGCGACCGAGAAGGTCATGAGGTAGAGCGCCAGCGGCACCACCCAGAACAGCGGCACCGCGGCGACCTCGTCGGTCATGTGCGCGGTGGTCGCGACGAGCAGCGCCGAGGGGACCAGCGACAGGCCGATCCAGCTCAGGCGCTCCTTCATGGTGATGGGGGGCGCGGCCTCGGCGGGCTCGGCCGCGCCTTCCGCGACGCCGACCTTCGCGCCCGGGCGCAGGAACAGCGCGCTCGCGCCGATCGCGATCATCAGCGCGAGGAAGCCCGAGCTCCACAGCATCGACTGGCTGTCGAGCGGGAACATCCGCTCGATGACGAAGGGATAAGCGAGCAGCGCCAGCAACGAGCCGATGTTCGACGCGCCATAGAGGAAGTAGGGATCGCTCGCGTGCGGGTGACCGGTGCGGGCGAACCATGCCTGGAGCAGCGGGCCGTTGGCCGAGACCGCGAAGAACGGCAGGCCCACCGAGGCGGCGAACACGCCGATCAGCCACAGCGCCTGCCCCTCTTCGGGCGGCGCGCCCCAGCCGGCGGCGAGCGCGATCGGCAGCCCTGCGACCAGCACCAGCGCCATCACCGAAAGGTGCACGATCGCCGCCATGCGCGGGTCGAGCCAGCGGGTGAGCCCATGCGCGTAGCCGTAGCCGAGCAGCAGCACCGACTGGAAGAACACCATCGCCACCGACCACACCGCCGGGGTCCCGCCGAGCACCGGCATGACCATCTTGGTGAACATCGGCTGCACCCCGAACAGCAGGAAGGCCGAGAGGAAAATCGTCGCGGTGTAGACGGGGAGCGCGAGCGGCGCGATCCGCTCCATGGCGGACCCGGCGCGGGCGGAGATGGCGGCGTTGGTTGTCGACATCGGTCAGGGCATCCTGTTGCTTGCGTAGGAATGTCTGACCGTGGCGATTAGGGAGAAAGTGGTAACAACCGGTTAAGCATGTTTCGGCGGCGTTGGTTAACCCGGCTGACGAGGCCGACCTTCTGGCCCGAAACGCCAAGGGGGCGACCCTCCTTGCGGAAGGCCGCCCCCTTGGCGCACCTAGGAGGAGAAAGTTCGAAACTCCTCTTCGATACGCTGGCTCAATGGAACCATGCTTTAAGCCAAACATCAATCGCCGGAATCCTGTCAGTCGCCAATAGCAACGAAGCGGTTGGCAATGATGATTCATCATCGAATGGCGGCACGTTTCCGCTCGATCCAAACGTTTTCGGAATCGATCTTTCGGCGCGGCGTCCGCAGCGTCCAACCTATCGCGGACCGAAGAAGCGTCATTCCGGCGATGACGCAAAGGAGGTCGGCCATGGGTAGCCGTCGTCCACCTCCTTTCTCATTGCGATTGACGTTCGAAGAGCGCGCGAAGATCGAAGCCGATGCCGCAGGTATGTCGCTTGGCGGATATATCCGCTCGCGCTTGCTTGATCCCGATTGGATCGCGCCGCGTCGTCGGGGCAAGTTTCCGGTGAAGGATCATCGCGCGCTTGCGCAGCTTCTGGCGATGCTCGGTCAATCGCGATTGGCGAACAATGTGAACCAACTCGCGAAGGCCGCAAACACGGGCAGCCTTCCGGTCACACCAGAGACCGAGGAAGCGCTGCTCACGGCTGTGCAGGAAGTCACGCGAATGCGGCAACTTTTGATCGAAGCTCTCGATCTGGATGCGCGGCTATGATCTTCAAAGCCTCCAAGCGCAGCGGTGGTCGTCAGCTTGGGAGCCATCTCCTCAAGACGGAAGAGAATGAGCATGTCGAGATTCATGAAGTGTCGGGCTTCATCTCCGATACGGTCATGGGTGCGATGAACGAAGCCTATGCGGCG
>JBJTSG010000020.1:0-13538 GCA_046076505.1 Erythrobacter sp.
CTCGGTGGCGAGCTCGATGTCGATCGAATCGACGTCGGCGAAGCGCTTGAACAGCACCGCCTTGCCCTCCATCACGGGCTTCGCGGCGAGCGCGCCGAGATTGCCGAGGCCGAGGATCGCGGTGCCGTTCGAGATCACCGCCACCATGTTCGACCGCGTGGTGTAGCGCGCGGCGAGCGACGGATCGGCGGCAATCGCCTCCACCGGCACGGCGACGCCGGGGGAATAGGCGAGGGATAGGTCGCGCTGCGAGGTCAGCGGCTTGGTCGCGTTGATCTCGAGCTTACCCGGGCGGATCGTCTCGTGGTAGAACAGCGCCTCGCGCGCGGTGAAGCCGCCCTTCGTTTCCTCGGCCATCGTGGCAAATCCTTCGCGTTCCCTGAGGTCAGTCGCGCCCCGCTTAGCTTCACCGCAGGCGATGCGATAGGCGGGAAATCGCCCAATGGCGCAGGTTCGGGGAAAGCGGGCGGGGCAGGCGTTCCCGAATCGGGTCGCCTCGGGGTAGGCGAGCGGGATGGCCGCGCTCGACGATCCCCAGCCCCTCGGAAAGCCGACGCCGATGATGGCGCAGTACCTCGGCTTGCGCGAGGAAGCGGGCGATGCGCTGCTGTTCTACCGCATGGGCGACTTCTTCGAGCTGTTCTTCGAGGACGCGAAGCGCGCCGCGGCGATCCTCGACATCGCGCTCACGACACGGGGCGAGCATGGCGGGCAGCCGATTCCGATGTGCGGGGTGCCGGTCCACTCGGCGGAGAGCTACCTCGCGCGGCTCATCAAGGCGGGCGAGCGGGTCGCCATCGCCGAGCAGGTCGAGACGCCCGAGGAAGCCAAGGCGCGGGCGAAGCGCGAAGGCACGCCGTCTTCGAAGGTGCTGGTCGGCCACGCCATCGTGCGGCTGGTCACGGCGGGGACGCTCACCGAGGAGGCGCTGCTCGAGCCGCGGCGCGCGAACGTGCTCGTGGCGCTGGCGGAGCTGCGGGGCGCGGTGGGGATCGCCGCCGTCGACGTCTCGACCGGGGCGATGGTGCTGGAGGAGTGCCCCGCCGAGCTGCTCGGCGCGGCGCTGGCGCGCCTCAGCCCGAGCGAGGTGGTGGTGCCCGAGGACTGGCCGCACGGGCCGGAGGAGGCGATCCTGCGGCCCCGCTCGACCTTCGGCAGCGATGCCGGGGCGGAGCGGCTGAAGCAGGTCCACGGCGTGGCGACCCTCGACGCCTTCGGCGCCTTCACGCGGGCGATGCTGGCGGCGGCGGGGGGGCTGGTAAGCTACCTCGACCACGTCGGACGCGGCAGCCTGCCGCTGCTGCTGCCCCCGGTGGTGCGCGAGACGCAGAGCGCGATGGCGATGGACGCCGCGACCCGGGCGAGTTTGGAAATTCTGGAATCGGCCCAAGGCGGGCGCGCCGGGAGCCTGATCGGCGCGGTCGACCGCTGCGTGACCGGCGCCGGCTCGCGGCTGCTCGCGGAGGATCTCTCGGCGCCCCTGCTCGACGTGCGCGCGATCGAGGCGCGGCTGGCGCTGGTGCAGTTCTGGCAGGGCCGCCCCATCGAACGCGCGCAGCTGCGCGATGCCCTGCGCGGCGTGCCCGATCTCGGCCGTGCGCTCGGGCGGGTGGTGGCGGGGCGGGGCAGCCCCCGCGACCTCGGCCAGCTGCGCGATGGCTTGAGCGAGGCGGCGCGGCTCCACCAGTGGCTCGGCGGCGCGCCCGACAAGCCGGCGCTGCTCGAAGAGGTCATCGCAAAGCTGACCGGCCACGGGGCGCTCACCGACCACCTGGCGCGCGCGCTCGTGCCGACGCCGCCAACCGAGCGTTCGAACGGCGGTTTCATCGCCGACGGCTACGACGCAGGGCTGGACGAGCTGCGGGCCACCTCCGGCGACGCGCGCCGCGCGATCGCCGCGATGGAGGCGCGCTACCGCGAGGAGACGGGCATCCCGGCGCTCAAGATTCGCCACAACGGGGTGCTCGGCTACTTCATCGAGGTGCCCGCGCGCCATGCCGATGCACTGATGGCGCCCGACAGCGGCTTCACCCATCGCCAGACCATGGCGGGCGCGGTGCGCTTCAATTCGCTGAAGCTCCACGAGGAAGCCGCGCGCATCGCCGAGGCCGGGGGCCATGCGCTCGCCTGCGAGGAGGCGCATTTCGAGGCATTGGTTGCCGAGGTGGTCGCCGCGCGCGAAGCCATCGCCGCCACGGCGGGCGCGCTCGCCCGATTGGATGTCGGCGCAGGCAATGCCGAGCGCGCCGCGGAAGGCGACTGGTGCCGGCCCGAGGTGCTGGACGAGCCGTGCCTCACCATCACCGGGGGGCGCCACCCGGTGGTCGAGGCGGCGCTTGCCAAGACCGGCGAGCGCTTCGTCGCCAACGACTGCGGCCTCAATGCGCATGATCGCCTGTGGCTGATCGGCGGGCCGAACATGGGGGGCAAGTCGACCTTCCTCAGGCAGAACGCGCTGATCGTGCTGCTCGCGCAGGCCGGGTGCTTCGTCCCCGCGACCGCCGCGAAGATCGGCCTCGTCGACCGCCTGTTCAGCCGCGTCGGCGCCGCCGACAACCTCGCGCGGGGGCGTTCGACCTTCATGGTCGAGATGGTCGAGACCGCCGCGATCCTCGCCCAGGCGACGGCGCGCAGTTTCGTGATCCTCGACGAGGTCGGGCGCGGCACCTCGACCTATGACGGCCTTGCGCTCGCCTGGGCGGTGGCCGAGGCGGTGCATTCGCAGATCGGCTGCCGCTGCCTGTTCGCGACGCATTACCACGAGCTCGCGCGGCTCGCCGAGACCTGCGAGGCCTTGAGCCTCCACCACGTCCGCGCGCGCGAGTGGCAGGGGGACCTCGTGCTGCTCCACGAGCTTGCCGATGGCCCGGCCGACCGCTCCTACGGTCTCGCGGTCGCGCGGCTCGCCGGGGTGCCTGCCAATGTCGTCGCCCGGGCCAAGGCGGTGCTCGCCAAGCTCGAGGCGCAGCGCGAGGCGACCGGCGGCATTGCGGCGGGGCTCGGCGACCTGCCGCTCTTCGCCAACCTCAAGCCTGCCGAGCCCGAGGCCGCGAGCCCGGAACAGGCGCTTGCCGAGGCCCTGCGCAATGCCGATCTCGACGCGCTCACCCCGCGCGAGGCGCTCGACCTGCTCTACGAATGGAAGCGCGGCCTGCCCAGGGCGGGGCGCTGATCGCAACCAAGGCTTAACCGTGTTCGGACTAGGCAGGGCCCATGTCCAGGACCCTGTTCGAGAACAGCAAGGCCGCGCTCGGTTTCGCCGCGATCATCATCGTCGGCGCGGTGTCGATGGTCGGCACATCCGACAACGGCGGCATGCTCCCCAAGATCGCGGACCGATTCGGCAAGAAGCCCGACTACGCGCAGGCGCCCAGCGCCCCGGTTCCGGCGAGCGAGCGCGAGACTGCGCCGCCGCCCGAGCCGAAGCAGGTAGAGGACTGGTATGCCCCGCCACCAACCACTGTCTTTGGCGACTACAAGCCCGATGAGCCGGGCTCCCAAGGGTCGGCGCAGCCGGCAACCTCCGGATTCGCGCCGACGACAACGCCCTCGGCCAGTCCGCAGCAGAAGCCGGGCTTCAACCCGATGACCGCGCCCCTTTCGCCGACCGCGGTCGTCCAGTGATCGCGCGCGCAGGCGCGGGTCACTCCTCCTCCTCGTCGAAGCCGGCGATGTCCTCGTCGCCATCCTCCTCGTTCAGCTCCTCGCCGTCGGCGGTGAGCCATTCCTCGTCATCGTCGTCGGTGGTCTCGCCGCCGTAGGTCTCGGGCTCGTCGTCGTGGTTGGGCTCGCCCGCGAAGGCCGACATGTCGATGCGGCCTTCGCCTTCCATGCGGTTCATCTCGTCGATGAGGTCGCCCTTGCTGTCAGGGGCCGGGTCGAAATCGTCGCCGCCGACCTTGGTGCTTTCCAGCGGGCTGGTGGTGGCGCTGTCATGGCGCCGCGCGTCCTCGGCGACGTCCTGGGCCTGCGTGCCCTCGTCGTCCTGCTCGCGGTTGCGGGTCTCGTATGCGAGGCCTTGGGGGTGGCCGGGAATCTTCGTGTCGGGCGCGCTCATGGTGTTTCTCCTTCACCCGCCTTACCGGGGAGGGAGGATCAATGTTGCAGTGGCTGCGGCAGGACGCGCCGCGCGTGCGCCCGGGCCTAGCGGGTGGGGACGGGCGCCTCGCCCGAATAGTCGTAGAAGCCGCGCCCGGTCTTGCGGCCCAGCCACCCGGCCTCGACATACTTCACCAACAGCGGCGCGGCGCGATACTTGCTGTCGCGGGTGGTGGTGTAGAGCACGTTCATGATGTCGAGACAGGTGTCGAGCCCGACGAAATCGGCGAGCTGGAGCGGCCCCATCGGGTGGTTCAGACCGAGGCGGCAGCCCTTGTCGATGTCCTCGATCCCCGCCGTCGATTGGCCGAGCACGAACACCGCCTCGTTGATCATGGGCAGGAGGATGCGGTTGACGACGAAGCCGGGCTCGTCCTGGCTGAGCACCACTTCCTTGCCGAGGCTGCGGGCGAAGGCGGTCACGCGGTCGGTGGTGTCCTGCGCCGTGGCGAGGCCGGGGATCACCTCGATGAGGCCCATGACCGGCACCGGATTGAAGAAGTGGAGGCCGATGAACCGCGCGGGGTCCGGCGAGTGGTTCGCCATGCGGGTGATCGGGATCGAAGAGGTGTTCGACGCCATGACGGCTTGCCGGTGGAGCACCTTGCCGGCCTTGGCGAAGATCGCGTTCTTGATCTCCTCCTTCTCGGTCGCGGCCTCGATGATGAGATCGGCCTCGGCGAAGGGCGCGTAGTCGGCGACGGGGGTGATGCGGGCGAGCAGGCTTTCGGCCTCGTGCGCCTCGATCTTGCCGCGGCCCATGAGCTTCTGCAGCGCCTTCTCGATGGCCTGTTTGCCAGCCACGGCGCGCGGCAAGTCGACATCGGTGAGCATCACCTTGAGGCCTTGGCCCGCGCAGGTCTGGGCGATGCCCGTCCCCATCTGTCCGGCTCCGATCACGGCGATGTTGCGCATGGGTCTTCCTTCGCAGGTGCAGCAAAGGCGCCGCCCTAGCGGGGAACTTCTCTCTTGCCTAGCGGGCTCGTCGTTTCAGCGGTTGGCGCCCGGCACCCACTTCACGTCGGCGCGGCCCTCGTCGTTGGCGATGCGGGCCATGACGAAAAGCAGGTCGGAGAGGCGGTTGATGTAGGCGAGCGCCGCCGGGTTCACCGGGTCCTGCGCGGCGAGCGCGACCATCGTGCGCTCGGCGGCGCGGGTGGTGGCGCGGGCGACGTGGATGCGCGCCGCCGCTTCGCTCCCCCCGGGGAGCACGAAGCTGGTGAGCGGCGCGAGCCGCTCGTTGAGCGCGTCGATCTGCGCCTCGATCCATTCGGATTGCGCGGGGATGATCCGCAGCACCATCTCGGACGGGGTGAAGTCGCCGTCCGCGCAAGGGGTGGCAAGGTCCGCGCCCAAATCGAAGAGGTCGTTCTGGACGCGGGTGAGGAGCGCGCGCTCGGCCTCGGCATCGAGCGCGCAGATGGCAAGCCCGATCGCCGAGTTCGCCTCGTCGACCTTGCCCATCGCGGCGATGCGCGCCGAATGCTTGGGGCAGCGCGAGCCGTCGACGAGCCCCGTGGTCCCGTCGTCCCCGGTGCGGGTGTAGATCCTGTTCAGCTTGACCATCGCGGCCCTATGCCCGCTCGGGGCAGGCGCGTCTAGCGTGCGACCGCGAGGATGATCGCCACCACCACGATGGCGAGCGCCTGGTACTTGATGCGCGCGAACATCGCCTTGTTCTGCGCGAGCTGCATGTCCGTGGCGGTGGTGCCTTCGCCCGTCTCGAGGTCGATCTTGGTCGTCCTCAGGAAGGCGATGATGCCGCGCACCAGCGAGAAGGCGGTGAGGCCCATGAGGACGACGAGGACGATGACGAGGAAGGTGGTCATGGCTTGCTAGATGGACGCTCGGGGCTCAGGTTCCAAGCGACAATTGTTGCAACCTGAGTTGCTCGGCGAGCATGGTTCCGTCCTCTCCCGCGGCACGGCGCTCGGCGAGAGCGGGGGAGCCGCGGCGCTTGGCGAGCTTTGCGCCGTCGTCTCCGAGCAGCAGCGGATGGTGGTGCCAGCGCGGGACGGGCAGGCCGAGCAGCGCCTGGAGGGTGCGGTGGATGTGGGAGGCGGCGAACAGGTCGGCGCCGCGGGTGACGAGGGTCACGCCGTCCGCGGCATCGTCGAGCGTCACCGCGAGGTGGTAGCTCGCAGGAAGGTCCTTCCTCACCAGCACCACGTCGCCGAGGCCGGAGAGGTCGACCGCTTGCGGCCCGGCGAGCGCGTCCTCCCATACCAGCGGCCCGGTTTCGGCGAGCGCCTTTTGCGCATCCAGCCGCCACGCGGCCGGGCGCGCGGGATCGGGCGGGCGGCGCTTGCAGGTGCCGGGGTAGACGAGGCCGTCGGAGCCTTCGACCGCTCCCGCCGCCTCGATCTCCTTGCGGGTGCAGGTGCAGGGGTAGAGGAGGCCGCGCGTCCGCAGCGCCTCGGCGGCGGCGGCGTAGCTGGCGAGCCGGGTCGACTGGGCGGGCACCTCCTCCCATGCGAGGCCCAGCCACGCGAGGTCGCTGCGGAACGCGTCCGCCAGTTCCGGGCGAGAGCGCGGCCCGTCGATGTCCTCGATGCGCAGCAGGAACCGCCCCCCGCCCGTCTTCGCGAGGTCATGCGCGACGATCGCGCTCAGCGCATGGCCGAGGTGGAGGTGCCCGTTGGGGCTCGGCGCGAAACGGGTCACGGGCGGCGGAGCTCGGTCCATCGCGCCGCTGATGCCACACGACAGATTGTTTCGCTATCCACAGCCTCTCAACAGGCTGTGCCTGTGGATACCCACCCTGTCACGGGTTTGACTCTTCCCGGTGTCAGGTCAGGATGGAGGTCAATCAGGGAGGAACGCGACCCGTGTTCAATGCCGAACTGATCGAGAGAGTGGCGAAGTTCCGCGGGGTCGACGAGGACCCGACCCGCAACCTGTCGGCCTGTCCGGCGCTGGTGCTCAACGCCGACTACACGCCGCTGTCATACTATCCGCTCTCGCTCTGGCCGTGGCAGACCGCGATCAAGGCGGTGTTCCTCGACCGGGTGGACATCGTCGCGAGCTACGATCGCGAGGTGCACTCGCCGAGCTTCGACATGAAGATCCCGAGCGTCATCGCGCTCCGCCAATATGTGAAGCACTCCGAGTTCCCCGCCTTCACCCGCTTCAACGTGTTCCTGCGCGACCGCTTCCAGTGCCAATATTGCGGCAGCCACGAGCACCTGACCTTCGACCACGTGACCCCGCGCCGTCTGGGCGGGCGCACCACGTGGGAGAACATCATCACCGCCTGCGCGCCGTGCAACATGAAGAAGGGCGGTCGCACCCCCAAGCAGGCCGGGATGGCGCTGCACCAGGCCCCGATCCGCCCGACCTCATGGCAATTGCAGCAGGCAGGCAAGCTGTTCCCGCCGAACTACCTCCACGAAACCTGGCGCGACTGGCTGTACTGGGACGTCGAGCTCGAGGCGTAGCCCGGGAGAGTTCCGCTTTCGCTGCCTTCAGGAAAAATCTGCCGTTCCGTTGTCGACCCCAAGCTGGACATTCCGCGCACAGGAATCAATTTACGCTTGATCGTTAGGCAGTTATGATGGCCGGATGGCGTTCAAAGCGATCACCGTCGCACTTGCTTTGGCAGTCGGGCCGCCCGCAACGGACGAGCCCAAGCGATCTTCCGAGCCGACCGTGTCGCAGGGCACCACAATTCTCGTGACGCCGCCGCCGACAGAAGGCGAGCGACGGAAGGAACTCCGCGAGTTCACCAAACAGATCGTTCGTTCCCCCCGCCTGCGACAACCGGTAGCGAAGTTTCTCTATCCCGTGTGTGTTCAGGTTCTCGGCCTTGATGCCCCCGATGCCGAGGCCATAGCGGAACGTATCCGCGCCAATGCCCGAGACCTAGGCATCGGAGCCGACAACAATCCCAAATGCCTGCCCACTGTCCGAGTTGCCTTTATGGCCCCTGCGGCCGGCCCACCGGAGCGTTGGCTTTCCTACGACTCCCCGTCGATTGCCCATCTCTCCGGTCGCCAGCGTGACCGCGTCCTGGCTGAAACCGGGCCGGTTCGTGCTTGGAACAGGATCGTTATCCGGGATGCCCGAGGTCAACCTTTTCCTTTGTTCGACAAGCTTAGGCCTGTTTTCTCGACGGAGTTTGCCCCGGAAATGGACCAGCCTTACAGCGGCTCCGATCCGATCATCACCGCAGAGATCACGGGCGCTGCGGTTATGATCTCGCGCGATGCGGCGCACGGGTTCACCTTAGCCCAACTCGCCGACTATGCCACTGTCCGGACACTGATCGAGACATCCGCATACTCAAAAGAGGCGGGCGCCCCCGTCCCGACCATCCTTACTTTATTCGATCAAGCTGAACCTCCTGCCGAGATGACCTCATTCGACCGAGCGCTCGTGGCGGAGCTGTATAACGCCTCCCGCAACTCCACAGCGCGGCGCGTTTACAATGACATCGCTCGAGCCGCAGTCGAGACCGAGCGCGCCACGAAATCTCAGGCCGATACACTGGACCAATAGGTTGCGGGCGCGGCAATGGCCGACCTTCCGGAATCCACCAATCCCAGCCATTCGCGCAGTCGGTTGATCCGCCTGAAAGCGGCCGTGCCGAGGGTGCGGTGGTCTTGCCTGACGAGAACGCGCCGTCTGCGCGTTGCAATTCCATGACGCACCGCTAGGCGGGCTGTGTCTGCGCCAACGGGGATTCGCGTCCATGAAGATCATGTCCGGCAATTCGAACCTGCCGCTCGCCCGGGCCATCGCGGCCTATCTCGAAATCCCGCTGACCGATGCCAGCGTGCGGCGCTTTTCGGACGAGGAAGTCTTCGTCGAGATCCACGAGAACGTGCGCGGCGAGGACGTGTTCGTCGTCCAGCCGACCAACTTCCCGGCCAACGACAACTTGATGGAGCTGTTGATCTGCATCGACGCGCTGCGCCGCGCCTCGGCCAAGCGGATCACCGCGGTGGTGCCCTATTTCGGTTATGCCCGGCAGGACCGCAAGCCCGGCCCGCGAACGCCGATCTCGGCCAAGCTGGTGGCGAACCTCATCACCGAAGCCGGCGCCGACCGGATGCTGGCGGTGGACCTCCACGCCGGGCAGATCCAGGGCTTCTTCGACATCCCGACCGACAATCTCTACGCCGCCCCGGTGATGGCCGCCGACATTCAGGCGCGCTATGGCGACCAGTCGCTGATGGTGGTCTCGCCCGACGTTGGCGGGGTGGTGCGCGCGCGCGCGCTGGCCAAGCGCCTCGACAACGCCCCGCTCGCGATCGTCGACAAGCGCCGCGACCGGCCGGGCGAGAGCGAGGTGATGAACATCATCGGCGACGTCCAGGACCGCCACTGCATCCTGATCGACGACATCGTGGATTCGGGCGGCACCCTCGTGAACGCTGCCGAGGCGCTGCTCGAGAACGGGGCGAAGTCGGTCGCGGCCTACATCACCCACGGCGTGCTGTCGGGCGGCGCGGTGGCGCGCATCGACGGATCGCGGCTGAAGGAGCTGGTGATCACGGATTCGATCCGCCCGACCGAAGCGACCGAGCAATCGAGCCGCATCCGCGTGCTCCCCATCGCCCCACTGGTGGGCGAGGCGATCCGCCGGATTGCGGACGAGAGCAGCGTCAGCTCGCTGTTCGACTAACCTCGTCATTGCGAGGAGCGTAGCGACGCGGCAATCCATGAACGTCCGTCTCGATTGACGCGAGGTTCGACCATGGATTGCTTCGCCTTCGGCTCGCAATGACGAAATCCGGAAGCATGTTCGACCCTGCCGAAGTGCGCGGGCTCCTGATCGACGCCGCCCGCGCACGGCAGACTTTCACCTACGGCGCACTCCTCAATATCCTCGGCCACACCTTCACCCGGCCCCTGATGCGCCAGCTGTGCAAGGTGCTCGACCGGATCGATGAGGATGGGCGCGCAGCCGCCGAGCCGGGCCTTGCGGTGCTGGTGGTGCGCCAGTCCGACGGGCTGCCGGGGCAGGGCTGGTTCGTCAGCCGCGTGCGCGTTTACGACGACTTGCCGATCGAATGGGAAGGCCCGGAGGCAAGGCGCTATACCGAGGCTCGACAGGCCGAAGCCTTCGACTATTGGGAAGCGAATGACCGATAAAGACCTCACCCTCGCCCTGCGCCTTGCCGATGCGGCGGGTGCTGCCATCCGTCCTCTGTTCCGCGGGGCATGGAGCGAGGAGCGCAAGGCCGACCGCACCTTCGTCACCGAGGCCGATCGCGCTGCCGAGGCCGCGATGCGCAAGCTCATCGAGGCCGAATTCCCGCGCGACGGGATCATCGGCGAGGAGTACGGCACCCGCAACGAGGGCGCGGGGCGGCAGTGGGTGCTCGATCCGATCGATGGCACCACCAGCTTCATCGCCGGGCGCCCGATCTTCGGCACCCTGATCGCGCTTTTGCAGGATGGCTGGCCGGTGCTCGGGATCATCGACCAGCCGATCAGCGGCGAACGCTGGGTGGGCCGCATCGGCCAGCCGACCCAGTTCAACGGCAAGCCCGCCCACGCTCGCCCGCTCAAGGAGCTGGGCGACGCGGTGCTCGCCACCACCAGCCCGCACCTCTTCACCAACCTTGAAGCCGACGCCTTCATGAGCGTTGCCAAGAGCGTCGCCGAAAAAAAGATCGTGTTCGGCGGGGATTGCTACAATTACGGCCTCGTCGCCTCGGGCCACATCGACATCGTGATCGAGGCGGGGCTCAAGCTCCACGATTACGCCGCGCTGGTTCCGATCGTCGAAGGCGCGGGCGGGATGATGAGCGATTGGCAGGGCAACCCGCTCGACGCGGGCTCTGACGGCACGGTGATCGCCCTTGGCGACCCGGCGCGGCTGGAGGATGTGCTGGAGGCGATGACCTAGCGCAGCATCCGCCGCACCGCGGCGGTGTCCCGGTCCGCGAAGTGGCGCTTCAGCACGCCGGCGAGGTGCAGCGCGAGGGTGGCGTAGAGCGCGAAGGGCAGCACCCACGCATGGACCAGCCGCGCCGGCTCGGCGATCGCAGGCCACGCCGGGCGCGGCACCGCCCAGCCGTAGAAGGACACGGCGGCACCCTGGTCGATGAGGTAGCCGCTCACCGGAAAGGCGATAATTGCGGCATAGAGCGCGACGTGGACCGCCCGCGCGAGGCGGTGCTCGGGCGTGCCGCGCGGGGATAGCGGCGCGGGCGGCGGGCTCGCCATCAGCCACAGGATGCGGCCCGCGGCCAGCAGCAGCACCGTCAGGCCCAGCGACGTATGCGCGGCGACGAAGTCCTCGTGGCCCGCGAAGCCCTCGGGCAGGATGGCCATGAACAGGCCGATCGGCACGCAGCACAGCACGATGACCCCCATCACCCAGTGGAAGGCCCGCGAGCCCGCGCCGAACTGCGCCGGCGTGTTGCGCAGCGGGACGGGCTCGCTCACCGGGCGGCGGGCCTGCATCCATGCCGACCATAGCAGGAACAGGATCGCGAACGCAGCGATCACGGCCTGGACGTTGAGGATCGCGGGCGTGGCGCGGTGGATCAGCGGCGCGTCCGGCGGAATGGCTGCGAAAGTCCCGTCGATGTCGGCGAGGATGATCGACCAGACCATCATGGTGAGGCCGAGCGCCGCGATCAGGGTTCCGGCAACCCGCACCCACCGCGCCCCTGCGTTGAGCGTCAGTGCCAGCACCAGCGCCAGCACGAGATATCCAACGGCCATTCCTGTCCCGCTTTGCTTTGTCGTTCCGGCCCGTGCCTATCGGGCGGCGGGCGGCCGGCTGTCAACTCGGTCGGTCGGTAGGCTACTCCGCCGCCTCGCGCGCGGTCATCGCCTCTTCCTTCCAGCCCCATGCAAGGAGGCAAGGCGGCACGTTGAAGAGCGCAAGGCCCCGGTCGGTGCGGTCGAAGCGCGCCTCGGTCAGGTCGCGTGCCGTCGGGCGGAACTGGTAGGTCATGAACGCGCCCCCGTCGCGCAGCACCGCGTAGGTCGCCGCGACGATCCGTTCGGCGAGCGCCGGCGGCAGGGAGGAGAAGGGCAGGCCCGAGATTACGTAATCGGCCCGGGCGTGGCCCGCGGCGCGCACGATGCTCTCGACATCCTCGGCCGAGCCCAGCACCACCTCGAGCCGCGGGTCGTCGATGGTCTTCTTGAGGAAGTCGACAAAGCGCGGATTGGTGTCGATCGCGAGCAGCGTCGCCCCCTCCGGCAGGCTGTCGAGGATGCGCGTGGTGAAGGTGCCGACCCCGGGGCCGTATTCGACGAAAAGCCGGCAGCGGTCCCAGTCGACCTTCGCCAGCATCGCCTCGATGGTCGCCTGCGACGAGGGCACGACCGAGGCGACCATGCCCGGATGCTCGAGGAAGCCGCGGAAGAAGATCGCCGCCGAGCGTAGGAAGCCGGGCACCCCGCTACGGGCGGAGCGGGCGGTCGGACGGGTCGGCGCGGACGGAGTCATGCCCGCACCCATAGGCGATTTGGCGCAAGGGGCAATGGCGCGAGGAAGCGCGCCGCGTGGCCGGTGGAGCGGTTCATCGCAAGGCCCGCGCGCGGCGCCTCCGCCATCCCGGCGCAGAACGAGGCCGCAGCGGCTGTTGGTCCGAGGCAGCCCGGGACGAGGTTCTTCGGCACCGCGGCGAATCCCTTGCCTTTCGCGCCGCCCGCGCCTAAGCGCGCGCACTTCACAGACACGAATCAATCAGCCTGCCTGGCGACAAGGGCTGCCAGGGCCGGTTCCGACGTGTCTCACGAAGGAGATGAAAATGCCCAAGCTGAAGACCAAGAGCGGTGTGAAGAAGCGCTTCAAGATCACCGCCACCGGCAAGGTCAAGCACGGCGTCGCTGGCAAGCGTCACCGGCTGATCAGCCACAACGCCAAGTATATCCGCACCAACCGCGGCACCTCGGTCCTGTCGGCCAATGATACGCCGACGATCAAGAAGTGGGCGCCCTACGGGCTGGATTAATCTGAGGGGCTAGCCGGCGCCGGTTCGCCGCCAGCATCGCAGGCCAAGGGCGGGGGCACCGTCCTCAAGCAGCGAAGCGGTAGGACGACAAGGACGCCCGGCTTGGCACCCTGACTATCAGGAAGGATATACTGACATGCCTCGCATCAAACGCGGTGTTACCACCCGCGCCAAGCACAAGCGGATTCTGGACCAGGCCAAGGGCTATCGCGGTCGCCGCAAGAACACCATCCGCATCGCCCGTCAGGCGGTCGAGAAGGCCGGGCAATACGCCTACCGTGACCGCAAGGTGAAGAAGCGCAACTTCCGCGCCTTGTGGATCCAGCGCATCAACGCCGCCGTCCGCATGGAAGGCCTGACCTATTCGCAGTTCATGCACGGCATCAAGCTGGCCGGCATCGAGCTCGACCGCAAGGCGATGGCCGATCTTGCCATGAACGAAGGCGGCGCCTTCAAGGCCGTGATCGCCCAGGCGAAGGCTGCCCTCCCGGCCGCCTGAGCCCCTCGCGCCTTCGA
>JBJTSG010000021.1:0-5750 GCA_046076505.1 Erythrobacter sp.
CTTAAGACGCGCTGACGGCTCAAGCAGGAGAGGCCCCCGGCAGCGATGCCGGCGGCCTTTTTTCTTCTCCCCCTCCACTCGGGGAGGGGGCCGGGGGGTGGGGGCTCCATGCCAGCGGCGACGTGCGAGGCCTGCAGCCTCGCCCCACCCCCGACCCCTCCCTGAAGGGAGGGGAGATATCAGCCTAGATCCAGCGCGCCTCTTTCAGGTCAGCAACCTTTGCGCGGGCGACCGGGGCCTCGATCCCGCGGGCGAGCTTCAGGCGCAGGTTGCGCCCCTCGCGCAGCACGTCCTCGACCGCGCCGCGCGCCACCCACCAGCTGCGGTGGACCTGCATGCCCTCGAGATCGCCCAGCAGCACCACCGCATCGCGCATCCGCATCAGCACCAGCGCCGATCCCAGCGCCGTGTGGACGCGCACGTAATGATCCTCCATCTCGAGCGCGATGATGTCGCTGCCGAGTTCGGCGGGGAGCTGGTCGAGGAGCGGATTGGCGGGCGATGGCGCAGGCTATCGGGCGACCGGGGCCGACGCCGGGGCCAGGGTCGTCGCAACGGGCGATGCGGCGACCGGTGCGGGTGCGGACGGTGCCGCGAACGGCCCCATCGGCACGAGCGGTGCCGCGGGCGTGACCTGCCGGACGCCGAGCACGTTGAACAGCAGCGTCACGCCCCCGCCGATCACAAGCACTGCGAAGTAGGTCGCGGTCATGTCCTCGAGCCCCGGCCAGAGCACCGGATCGGGCAGGCTCATGATGAGCTGCACCGCGAGCGTCATCGGGAAGGTGCCGAGGATCACCGCTACGATCCACAACCCGGTGCGCGGCAGGGCGAGCATCTCCTGCCCGCGGCCGACCAGCACGCCCATCGGCCGGTAGATCGCGTAGCCGACATAGGCGAAGGCGAGCCAGCTCGCGAGCCGGGGCGCGAGCGGCATGGCGCTCGAGCCGAAGGGCCCGATCAGGCCGAGGAACACGCCGACGATGCTCATCACGCCGAGGTCGATGACGATCTGGCGCAGCACGGGCGAAGGCGGAGGGGCGGCAGCGGTCTCCATCGTGGGCAAGGAATGCCTGCCCGTTGGCGCTTCGTAAAGTGGCAGAGCGCCGCGGCTTGCGGACATTTCCCGCACGCGAGTGCCGCGCCGCGAAGGCGCGTTTGCCCGCGAGCGGGGCCGGGGCAGACCGGGGCCAGTTGCCGCCACCCGGACACCGGAGACCCGCCATGACCACGCTCGCCCTGCCCTTCGCGCCCGCCGCCGCCAAGCCCGGCTTCGACCTTTCGCCCGCAACCCGCAGCACGATCGGCCTCGCCTGTGTCACCATGAGCTTCGCGATCCTCTGGGCGCTGGGATGGGCGGCGCTCGGTCTTGCGCCGGACGTGAGCCCCTACTGGAGCAAGCTGCCGATCATGATCCACTTTGCCGCCGTGGTGCCGAGCATCCCGCTCGGCGGCTGGCTGCTGCTCGCCCGCAAGGGCACGCCGCTGCACCGCCAGCTCGGCAAGCTGTGGGGCGGCCTGATGGTCGTGACCGCGCTCTCGGCGATCTTCATCAGGACCTCCGGCAGCTTCAGCTGGATCCACCTCTTCGTCCCGATCACCCTGCATGCCGCGTGGAAGGTGGTGGCGACCGCCCGCGCCGACGACCTCAAGGCGCACAAGGCCCACCTCGTGCGCACCTATCTGACCGCGCTGCTGATCCCCGGCCTGTTCACCTTCGCGGTGCCCGGCCGGCTGCTCAACGTGCTGGCCTTCGGCTGAGGCGGCCTGCCTCTTGCACGGGGCGGCGCGGGCGATAGTGTGCGCCCCCATGACCGCCCGCACCGCCCTGCTCCTTGCCGGAGCCGCCGCCCTCCTCGCCGCCCCGCTCGCCGCGCAGGAGGCCCCGAACCCCGCCGACACCCGCAAGGAGGCGACGAAGGGCATCGGCCCCGGCGCGCGGCCGGTGGGCGCGGCGTGGAGCCGCAGTCCGGTGGTCGCCCCGCACGGCATGGCCGCGACCGCGCACCCGCTCGCCACCCAGATCGCGCTCGACATCCTCAAGGCGGGCGGCAGCGCGGTCGACGCGGTGATCGCCGCCAACGCGGCGCTTGGCCTGATGGAGCCGACCGGCAACGGCATCGGCGGCGACCTCTTCGCGATCGTCCACGACCCGAAGACGGGTCAGCTCTATGGCCTCAACGGCTCGGGCCGTTCGCCCAAGGGGCAGACGCTGGCCCAATTGAAGGCCAAGCTGCCTACGGGCGCGACCACGCTGCCGCCGGTCGGGCCGCTGCCGATCACGGTGCCGGGCGCGGTCGACGGGTGGTTTGCGCTGCACGCGAGGTTCGGCAAGCTGCCGATGGACCAGCTCCTCGCGCCCGCGATCCGCTACGCGCGCGAAGGCCACCCCGTCGCCCCGGTGATCGCGCGCTACTACGAGGGCGCGCTCGCCAATTTCGAGCGGAGCTCGCAGCGCTACGGCTTCGACTTCACCAACGGGCGCAAGACGTGGTTCGCCAACGGCCGCGCGCCCCGCCCGGGCGAGATGTTCCGGAACCCGGACCTCGCGAACACCCTCGAGGCGATCGTCAGGGGCGGGCGCGATGCCTTCTACAAGGGGCCGCTCACCGAGGTCATGGTGCGCTACCTGCAGAAGCAGGGCAGCGCCCTCGCGCTCGGCGACTTCGCCGCGCATTCGAGCACCTGGGTGGACGTCGCCTGTGTCGCCTATCGCAAGGGCTACGAGCTGTGCGAGCTGCCGCCCAACTCGCAGGGCTTCGCAGCGCTGCAGATGGTCAACATCCTCAAGAACGTCGACCTTGCCCAGTGGGAGCGCGGATCGCCGGAGGTCATCCACTATATCACCGAGGCCAAGCGCCTCGCCTTCGAGGACGCCGCGCGCTTCTATGCCGATCCGGCCTTCGCGAGGACGCCCGCCGAACTGCTGACGGACGAATACGGCAAGCAGCGTTTCGCCCTGATCGACCCCGCTCGCGCGACCCCCGCCTTCACCCCCGGCGCGCTGGTGGCGCCGAAGCTCGAGGGCGAGGGCGACACCACCTACCTCACCGTCGCCGACAAGGACGGGATGATGGTGAGCCTCATCCAGTCGAACTACCGCGGCATGGGGTCGGGGCTGGTGGCGGACGGGCTCGGCTTCATGTTCCAGGACCGCGGCGAGCTCTACAGCCTCGATCCCGCGCACCCCAATGCCTACGCGCCGGGCAAGCGGCCGTTCCAGACGATCATCCCCGCCTTCATCAGGAAGGACGGCAAGCCGTGGGCGAGCTTCGGGCTGATGGGTGGCGGGATGCAGCCGCAGGGGCACGTGCAGGTGCTCGTCAACCTCGTCGACTACGGGATGAACCTCCAGGAAGCGGGCGATGCCGCGCGGCTCTACCACGAGGGCGGGCGCGAGCCGACCGATGCGCTCGCCGGGAGCAAGGAGGACACGAAGCCGATCGACACGCTGGGCGTGCTCCAGGTCGAACCCGGCATTCCGGCGGCGACGGTCGAGGCGCTGCGTGCGATGGGCCACAAGGTCGAGGTCGAGACCAGCGGCGTGCCTTTCGGCGGCTACCAGGCGATCGCGCGCGATCCCGTCACCGGCGTCTACACCGGCGCGACCGAGATGCGCAAGGACGGGCAGGCGAGCGGGTATTAAGCGGGGAGCGCGAGGTGCTTGGCGCCGAACACCGCCTGCCAGCTCGCGATTTCCTCGACCACCGCCTCGTCGAGCGCATGGACGAGATCGGCGGTCGCAGCGTAGGTGAGCGCGCTCTCAGCCCCTGACAGCAGCAGGGCGATGCGTTCCTCGATGGCGCGCAGCTTCTCGGCCGCCACCCGCGAGATCGCGGCGAAGCGCTCGAAATCGCCGAAGTAGCGGATCCCCGACAGGTTCGCGCCGAGCGTGGGGAAGGCGACGCCGCAGAAGGTGAAGATCGGCGACAGTTCGCTGGCGAGGTGCTTCGGCACAACCCCCGCCGCTCCCAACCCCTTGAGCGCGAGGTAGGCCGTCACCGAGGCGACCGCGAGCGCGAAGCAGGTCTCGGCCGTCCGGTCGAGGCGGTGGTGCACGGTCTCGAGCCGGTGCGCCTTGTACTCGTGGTAGGCAGCCTGCGCGATGACATGCGGCAGCACCACGCCTTCGAGCCCCGCGCGCAGGTAGTCCTTGGTCACCATCACCCTCGGCAGGCCGACATCGCGCAGCGCGTGGCGGGCGAAGTGCTCGGGCCATTCGCGAGCCGCGCCGCGCGGCCAGCGCCCGGTCGGGCGCGTCACGCCGAGCAACAGCAGCGCGGGCGCGTGGCGCAGGTATTCGGCGACGCGCCGCATCGCGAACCAGCGGCGGTGCCAGCCCAGCCGCGCTCCGGCCGCGGTCATCACCAGGATGCCGCCGAGCATCAGCAGCTCGGCGAGCGCGAAGACCCACTTCTCCTCCTGCATCCCCGCCGGCAGGAACAGCACGCCCACCATCACCGCCAGCGCGGCGAGCGCGAAGTTGACCATCATCCCGCTGCGGTAGGCATCGGCGAGGCGGTTGGCGATCCCGTCGGCCCAGGCGAACATCGGCAGCACTTCCTCGGCGAGCTGGCGGGTGACCTGCGCGTCGCCGCCCGGCATCGCCGCCGCCGCCGCGACCAGCTCGCCCCCGCTGCCGGCGGCGATCGCATCCGGCGCCTCGTAGTCGAGCCGCAGCGAACCGAACGCCGCCCCCCCGCCGCCGAACACGCGTTCGACCCTGCGGTAGAGCCCGAAGATCCGGCTCGAGCGCGGCCGCCACCATTCCATGGCGAGCGCATCCGGGCTCCAGCCCTCGACCACCACGGCGGCGCGGATGATTGTCTCCAGCCGCTCGCGGTGGGGTGCGCCGCCCGCGGCGAGCGGGTGGGCGAGCTCCTCGGGCCGGCCGAGGATCCGCCAGGTGCCGGGCTGCGCAGGATCGATCAGCAGCACAGGCGCGCCCATCGCCAGCGCTGCGACCAGCGTGTGCCCGGTGCCGCCGGGCAGGTTCGCGACCTTTCCGTCCCACACCGCGATGACGAGGTCGGTGCGCTCGATCATCACCCGGCCCGCGAGCGCGACCTGGTCGGAAACGAGCGTCTCGAAGGCGCGCAGGGCCTCGCGGTCTTGGGGTGCGGCAAGGCTCGCCCGCCAGCGCGCCGCGATCTCCGCATCGCGGTCGGCGAGTGCGAAGACGCTCGCCCGCGCGGTCACCGCCCGGATCGCGGCGGCCTTGGCGCCCGCCGCGGGATCGCTCGCCACCTGCCCCGCAAGCAGCGCCTCGGCATCGCCGAGCGTCGCGGGGTGGGCGTTGATCGCGCAGTTCAGCGCCTCGCCGAAGGGCAGCGGCACGGCGAGCTCCCACCCCCGCGCCAGCGCCAGTTCGGCGGCGACCTGGTCGGTCCCGTCGACCAGCAGGCTGTGGAGCCGCACCGCCCCGCGCGCGCCCGGAAGCGCCGCGGCAATCGCGTCGATCTCGCCGAACAGCGTCTCGAGCGCGGCGGCGATGGTGGCGGCATGGGCGGAATAGGTGGGGTTGGTCGCGCGGTGGCCGGTGATGCCGAGCGCGAGATGCGGCTGCCAGTTCGCGCTGACCGGAGCGGGCTGGCCTCGTGGCATGGTGTCGCGTCTCTCCCCCGACCCCGCGCCCCCGGGAGCCTGTGGCGATGTGCTTAAGCCGTGCCCGACAGGCCTGCAAGCGCCTTGGCGGCGCGCCCCGCGGCAACGCGGCCGGTTTGACCCTCAGGCCGGAAAGGCGCATATTC